>JAKJAE010000317.1 GCA_022707665.1 Chloroflexota bacterium | reverse complement strand
CGGAGTGACGGGTCTCTGCTACAGGATGAAGAGGTGCGGCAGATCGAGGCAGAGACAAACAGCCTGGGGCTTGAGGATGTGGTGAAGATCGACCTGGATCTGGCGCTCGAGGCTGGCATAGCCGAGCGCAGGGATTTCACCAACGAATACGTCGATGCGGTCGAAGCCTTGATCGACCTGGATAAGATTCGCCAAGCAGGGCTGCGCGTAATCGTGGACCCGATGTACGGTGTGAGCCAGCTCACACTGGGCACGATCCTGACCGAGGCGCGTTGCCGCGTGGCCTTCATCAATGAACGGCACAATCCGCTCTTCGGCGGCAGGTCGCCCGCGCCGGATCTGGAAGCCCTCAGCCTGCTTATCACTCACGTGCGCAGTGAGCACTACGACCTGGGACTCGCCACGGACGGCGACGCCGACCGGATTGCGATTGTTGACGAGAACGGCACTTACGTTACCGTCAACGACATTCTGCTCTTGCTCTACTGGTACATGCACGAGGTGCGCGGTGGGCGCGGCGTGGTCCGCAACCTGGCTACTACGCACTTGCTGGACCGGTTGGCAGCAGCCTTCGGCGAGCGCGCGTATGAAGTGCCTGTCGGGTTCAAGCACGTTTCGGCGGCGATGGTAGCACACAAGGCGCTGCTGGGAGGTGAGTCGAGCGGTGGCCTCACGATCAAGGGGCATATCCTGGGCAAGGATGGTATTTTCGCCTCGGCGCTGATCGTGGAGATGCTCGCTGCAACGGGGAAGCGAATCTCGGAGCTGCTGGCTCACGTGTACAGCATCACCGGGGAGCTGTTTGCCATGGACGTCAACCTCCCTGCAACCCCGGAGATGCGGATCGTCGTTCCGGAGCGGCTGCGAGCGTTGGCGGAGAGTCACGAAACCCGGCCAATCGCGCTGGCAGGATATCCTGTGGAGAGAATCTCCACGTTGGATGGCGTGAAGTTCCTGCTGGCCAACGACAACTGGGTGTTGATGCGCTTCTCGGGAACCGAGCCAATGCTGCGGATTTTCGCTGAGGCAGATACGCCTGAGAAGGCTCGTACGTTGATCGATACGCTGCGTGAGCAGTTCGATCTGACGCTGTAAGGACTTACATAACGGGCGCCCCACGTTGGAAAAGACGTGGGGCGCCCAGCGTTACTCAGGGGTGGTTGCGGATCGCGTCCCTCACCCTGATCTCCTTGCCTCAGCGGGGGGCATCGCCCCAGTCGGGTACGTCCAGGATCGCGCCGCCGGCGAGGGCCGACTTGTGCGCTGTGGCTCCTGCTGCCATATAGCGCACCGACTCCCAGACGTTGATCGCGGGGACACGGTCGTGGGCGATGGCGTCCACGAACTCGTTGACAAGGTAGGCGTGGGAGCCACCGTGCCCGCCGTAGAAATCGGGGCCCGTCGCCCGTGCAAATGCTGCTGCGACATCCTCGGGCAGCGGGTCGCGCATCTGCGTCTCGTTCAGCGACTCTACCGTGCGGTTGGTGGTCCACGTGTCGTTCTCGAAGCTTCCGTGGGTGCCATAGATGCGGAAGATCTCACGCTCCGGATGGCCGATCTCGCGATATTCGCAGATGCGCATCGCAGCGCCGTTGCTCATTGTGAAGAGGGCTGTTTCGTTGCTGAAGGCTGAATCGGCGAAGTAGTCGTCGCCATCGCGATTGGCGTAGCCATACGCCAAGACTTTGACCGGGTGCGCCTGCATCACGCTCATCGGACCACTCACCGAATGGGTGGGGTAATGCATGGGGCCGTTCTTGACACCGCGGCGGCTGTAGTGCTCCTGCACGGCCAACCACTCGGCCCCCGCCTTGCTTGCCAGCCGTAGCCTCTGGACCTCGCGAAGGTTGCAGGCCGAATCGACGTCGTGGAAGTATTCTCCCTCGGCATAGACAAAGCTTCCGAAATCATCGGCGGCCGCACGACGCCGGCAGACCATTGCCTGCGGTCGGTAGTAGGTGGTTTCGCCCAGCATGTAATGCAGGCCGGTGCGCTCGACAGTCCTCACCAGCCGGTCACACCACTCCAGGATCTCATCAGCATCGGGGATGCTGATGACGGGCACGGCGCTGTAGACGTGCTTCCCCGACTCCAGGGCCTGGATGGCCTGCGGAGCATGCAGCCACGGTTGGGTGATGATGGCGAGGGCATCCAGGTCACTCCGGCAGATGTCGTCGAGCGATGCATAGAGGTCGCTCGACTTGAGCTTCGCCTGCCAGGAAGGCTTGCGGGCGAAGGCCTGCATGCGCTCGGGCTCCCGATCGCACAGCGCGATCCGGTCGACGAGCGGATGGCTCATAAAGAGGTCAGCAAAGGCACTGCCAAACGAGCCAAGACCGACGAGTCCTATGCTTATTCCCATGGTCTACCTCCTGGGCGATGAGTTAACAGTGATCCGTGCTCAACGATTGGATACGCGTGGCACAAAGCCAGCGCTCTGTCCTTACCAGCCCATGCTATTCAGCCACTCTATGCTCAGATCCATCCAGGTCGCGATGTGAGGTGCGTTTGGCGCCAGGCCGAGGCCATGAGGACCGCTCGGGTAGATGTGGAGCTCGAAGGGCACGTGGCTGTGGCTAAGGGCCTGTGCGAAGAAAAGGCTATTGGCTACCGGAACGACGGGGTCGTCGGCCGTGTGCCACAGGAACGCTGGTGGTGTGTCAGGGGTGACGTGGTCCTCAAGCGACATCAGGGCGAACAGCGCTGGATCGGGATCGGGGCCTAACAGGTTGGTGAACGAGCCCTCATGACGGAAGGCCTTGCCGGAGAGGACCGCGTAGGACAGGATCAGGGCATCGGGCCGGCAACTGACGCCGTCCAGTGCGTCGCCCACGTCGCCCACGTCGAGCACGTCAAGCCCATAGTGGACGCCCAGGCTGGCGGTGAGATGTCCCCCTGCTGAGAACCCACAGACGGCAACGCGTTGAGGGTCCAGCCCCCAGCGGTTGGCGTTGTGGCGGATCAGGCGCAGTGCGCGTGAGACATCGAGCAGGGGCGCCGGATGGAGATTGGGGTGGACACGGTATTGAAGGACGAAGGCGTGGAAGCCTGCGTCACGGTAACGCTCGGCGATGGGATGCTGTTCGTGGGCTGCGCGGTTGGTGTAGCCGCCGCCAGGGCAGACCAGGACCGCGCCGCGCGGTTTCTTCTCTGTAAGGGGCGCAGGCAGGCATTCGAGGTAAGGCAGAAAGTCACTCGCCGGTGACGATGCCGGAGGGCGGGTTTCCCACAACATGATGCGATCTGTTGGCATAGGTTCTCTCCTTGGGGTGTGAGCCCCAGAAATCGCTGCTGGTATTGGTGGCGGTGCCCGGAAAGGAGGACCCCACCGAGCAGTCTTTGCACGATTCTCAGTGTCTGGATTGCCCTCCAGCGCGGACTTTCACAATATCCCGGTCGACCAGCCAGGTCACGGCCTCGCGAATGGCCTGCAGGGATGTGTAGCGCGGCTGGTAGCCAAGCAAGCGTTGGGGCTTGGCGATGCTGTAGCAGTTGGGGCTGTGTTCCAGATGACCCCAGGTCGCCTCCGCATCGCGCTCGGAGACTCCCTCGCGCCAGGCGTCGAAGGGCCGGAAGCTCAGGTCCGCGGTTTGGCCAAACCAACCGGCGGCGGCTTCGGCGTAGCCGCGGAGCGTGAGGGCGGCGGGCGAGACAGCGTGGAAGCTCTGGCCGACGGCAGCATTCCAGTTCTCGATGGCAAGCATGAAGAGCTGGGCCACGTCATCGGCATGGACATGGTGGACCAACTCCTGGCCCAAGTTCGGCAGGACGAGCGGCCCTCCCTTGGCCAAGGTGGTGTAGACGTCGGGATTGAAGTTGGCTTGCGGGTTCAGCGGCACCCAACCCGGGCCGACGATGTGGCCCGGCAGGATGCAGGTCTCGGGGAAGCCGGTGTGACGTGCCTCGTGGTGCAGGTAAGCCTCGATTGCGGCCTTCTTGATGCCGTAGTCACCAATCGGCT
>JAKJAE010000316.1 GCA_022707665.1 Chloroflexota bacterium | reverse complement strand
AAATTTCTTCCGGCAAAATGCGCAGGCAATAACCGCCGAGGTCTTTGGGGTTCGGCTTGACCAAATTGCCATCACAGTGGAACTCCGGGATGGCTCGCTGAAAATCAAGTTCCTGCCGAAATGGGCAACAGTCATAGTTCTTATTGATCTGTATATCCGTGCCCATGACCTCTCCGCTTATGCTGCAGGAGACTGGAGATGGCTTATAGAGAAATGGCATCACATTCGACAGGAAATCATGAGAGTAGTTGAGACTGAGACCGGATCTGTTCCAGTTGTCCCGCAGAAAGAGGCATGGATGGATGAGCGGGTATGGGCAGAAATTCGCCGAGTGGTTGAGCGCCGCCGCAGGGGCGCCAAGGAGGGACCTGCGTGAAGCGAATATGAACAGTTCACCTACCAGAGAAAGGGTGCCCTTGAGCGGTTCTTATTCGACACCTAGAGTTTCGGAGCACAACCGCCTTCCTCGGAACTTCCACAAGACGTTCAAGCCTGAACGCCAGTACATTCACGCGATGCTTCGGTTTGCAGCATCTGGTCGTGAGGGGGACTCCCAGGAGATAGCCGCGGCTACGGGCATACCTACTGGGGCATCCAGCGGGAAAGTCCCTGCGATCCTGGACTACTGCCGGGGTATGGGATTGATCCAGTTGACTGGGGCGGATCGCTCGGCAATCAAGAAGCCCGACCTGACCCCGTTTGGGCGGATCGTACTGCTGGAGGACCCATTCCTCAAGCTGGGAGTCAGTCAGTGGATCGCGCACCTCAATCTCTGTGGTCCGCTCACTGGGGCCGACGTGTGGTACCAGACTTTCTTTGCCGGGAGCCAATCCCTTGGCATGACCTTCGAGAGGGAGAAGCTGGAGTCCCATCTGGGTCTTGTTTACGGTGTGGAGAAGAGCGGACTGATCGGCCCTCTGATCGGAACATATGAGGATGATGCCTCGTTCAAGACCTGCGGCGCGCTCTCTGAGACCTCAGGAACGGTCCGACGGAAGATGGCTCCGGTGACGGAGGAGATGGCGCTCGGCTACGGAGCCTGGGTTCTTCAGCTCATGGGGACGCACTTCCCCAAGCTCCGCCAGATTCCGATAACCGATCTCGATGGAGTTGCCGGGTGGCGCACCATACCAGGATGGGACATTTCCAGTCTGCAGCGAGCCCTAGAGATGATGGTACGGAAGGGCGCGGTCGAAGTCGATCGGCACATGGAGCCGTGGCTGATCGCCCCCGCAACTGATGTCGAGCAAGCTTGGAAGCGGATCTACGATGATCTGCTATGAGGAATGATCAGATGCCACACCGGCTCAGCGACATAGTCCGATTCCGCGGCGACCGTCTCTTCAACGGCGCTGTCAGCATCAACTGGTTCGGCGCCGATGCGGCCAAGTCGAAGACCGCAAGCGAGGCATTTGTCTTTCATGGGCCTCAATACCATGGTGTACAGCAGGAAGACGTAGGGACGGGGCATGGGCATCGGCTGATGGACACCGCGAGCTTTGCGCGTGCGCTTGTTCGGCGGTGTTACGGGCAGGAAGACCAGCCATTCACCCTGGCTATCGCCGGGTATGGCACCGGCAAGTCGCATCTCGGCCTGACGCTGGCGACCTTGCTGACAGAGCCAGACGGTGATTCGGCAACGCAAGTGCTGTCGGCCTTGGATGCCGCCGATGCAGTCATCGGAAGTGAGGTGCGCGCACTTCTCAACGAGGCGAAGCAACCTTGCCTCGTCCTCGCCCTCAATGGCATGCAGAGCTTCGACCTGACGGCAGAGGTGACGCGTCAGATCTCGCACGATTTGAAGAAGCGTGGGCTGGACACGAGGCCAGTTGACGATCTCAGGCCACGTTTTGCTCAAGCGGCCAGTCTGATCCGCATGTCGAACGATGCTGTGGTTAAGGAGCTTATGTCCGCGTGCGATGTGGGAGGCTCTCAGGACCTCTTGCGCGGGCTCGAACAGCAAGACGAATCCGTCTACTCAAAGGTTCATGACTTCTTCGCCGCCCGCGGGATGACCATCAGGGCACTCACGGGCGAATCGGTGCGTGATGTCATAGATGTGGCCGTCCGTGAGTACTGTGGGAAGGGCAAGCCCTACAGGAATCTGGTCGTTCTCTTCGACGAGTTCGGACGCTATACCGAATTCGCCACTGTCCGCAGCCAGATTGCGGGCAGCGGTGCGCTTCAGGATCTGTTCGAAGCTGTTCAGGCTCAGGCGGGCTCCACGTGCTTTGTCGGGTTCATCCAGTTTGAACTGAATGCCTATGTCCAGCGGATAGCCCCTGAGTACCGTAACGAGATTCTTCGATACGTCACCCGGTACCAAGCGGCCAACCGAGTCTACCTGTCGATCAATCTTGAGACGCTGATCGCCAGCCTTCTGGAGAAGCTTCAGGCAAAGGCGTTGGATAAGCGTTTTGACACCGCCCAAGCGCGTCAGGAATCCCAGGAGACCATGGATCACCTGAGCCAATGGTTCCCGCAGGTACGGAATCACCGTCTGTGGGGCAATCTGGATCAATTTCACACCGTCATCCGCAAGGGCTGCTGGCCATTGTCACCTTTCTCGACGTGGTTTCTCTTCTACCTGGCTGCCGCTGGGAAGCACCTGCAGGAGCGATCTGCGCTCGCCCTGCTGGGCGATGTCCTCGCCAGGCATGAGGGAGCACAAGTACCAGACGATATGGAATGGCATCTGGTACCGGCGGACCTGTGGTCGGATGCACTCCAGCAAGAACTGCTGAGTTCTGAGGAGAGTGGCCAGCAAGGATCGATAACCCACGCCTTCGCTTCCGTCAACGCGCGGCACGGCACCCGGCTGACCGAGGATCTCCAGCGGGTGCTTCGTGCTGTGGTTCTCGCATCGAAGATGGGGCTCCAGGCCGCCGACAAGGACGATGCGATCGAGGCACTGGGCGAACTCGCCGGGATCTCGCTGAGCGCTGCCGACAAAGCCGTACGCCTGCTCCAGGAGGAGTATAACGTCCTGGAGTGGGACGAGGCGTTCAAGGAATTCGACATCCTGGGAGATGCGGTCCCGCGGACGCAGTTCCTCTCGTTTGTCAGGCAGCGGGTGGCGACGACATACGACGAAGCAGGCAAAGCAAGGCTATTTGCCGGCAAGGCGAAGGAGTGGTGTGACCTGCTCGGCGATCTGGACTGTGACTTTGCCGAACTCAACCGCATCACGACACGGGAATGGCGATACCAGGCAGAGGTCGCCTATCTGGACACACTGCACCAGCAGATCAGTCTTGCCGCTGCAAGATGGCGACGGTCATTCGGCGTAGACGAGCCCAGAGGCACCGTCATCTACTGCTACGTCGAGCCCTCCAGAGATCCGGCTGCCATTCTGCCCGACGTCGGCAAGTTGCTCCGTGGGGCGGTTCGTGAGGCGAGTTCTTCGGCGCTGCCTATCCTGGTGGTTCTCCTGTGCGACGAAAAAGGGGATCTTGGTCAGGCCCTCGCTGAGTTCGCGGTTCTCGACGAGGCTGTCAGCGAGGAGGATCGGGTCCGCTTCGGAAACCTGATCGGTGCGCACAGAGAGAAGATGCGTCAAGTTATCAGGGACCAGATTGACAGTATGATCAGGCAGCGTCGCTATGCGACGGGCCTTAAGGACGACCTCGAAGCTCGCCGTCTGGACAGCGCCGCGACCGAGTTGTTCAACAAGACCTACAAAGCGCCAATACCGTTTCCCTTTGACGGCTTCAGTACAGCCAAGGGCAACGCCGCCGACACGTGCCAGGAACTGACGGCTGAGTTACTGGCGGGCAAGCTCGATTTCGACGGCGTGATCGCAAAGCCCGTCAAAGCCAAGAACCGAGCAGTTACCGTGTTGAAGGACACGTGGGGAGTGTTCACGCGTAACGGGGACATATCTCGGCGGCCCACCTTCCCAGCGCTGAAGAACATTACAGAGAAGTGGGATGATGCTCTGGCTTCGGAGAACCGGCGACTCCCGGTTGCGGACATTCT
>JAKJAE010000315.1 GCA_022707665.1 Chloroflexota bacterium | reverse complement strand
AATGCCCGCGCCAGTCGAACCGCCATAGCCGGGCTCACCCGTCCGTGGAAGTCAATGCCCACGTCCACGTCCCTGCCCACGGCTTCGCGGATGCCGGCAAACCGCTCGACGTTGGCATCCACGACCGCCGGCGTGTCGACGATGTTGACCGCCCCCAGGATACCCATCTTCAGCGCCGTGAATCCCTGCGTGGCGCTCACCTTGGCGCTCTCGATGTAGTCGCCATACGTCTCGCCCCCCAGCCACCCATACATGCGAATCCTGTCACGCGTGGCGCCGCCCAGCAACTGGTAGACCGGCACACCCAGCCACTTCCCGGTGATGTCCCACAGCGCCTGCTCAACACCCGAGATCGCGCTACTCAGAACCGGGCCGCCGCGGTAGAACTGCCCGCGGTAGATCGCTTGCCAGTGATGCTCGATGCGTCGCGGGTCCTGCCCGATCAGGTAGCGCCCGATCTCGTGCACGGCTGCCGCCACCGTCTGCGCGCGCCCCTCGACCACGGGCTCCCCCAGCCCCACAATCCCCTCATCCGTGTGAACCTTGAGAAACAGCCAGCGTGGTTTGACGAAGATCGTCTCAAGCTTCGTGATTTTCATGGACCACCTCCGGTCCGAGTATACCCCTATGCCTTGTGTTGACGATCACACGTGCAGTGCCATAATCAACGCCGTGCGCACTCTGAAGGAGGTCCTTAGCGATCGTGCGACTGTCCCGAGCAATCCTCACCGCCCTTGCGGTTTCGCTTGTCCTCACAGCCTGCCAACGTTCAGAGGTAGCGACTGAGCTTGAGATGACACAGACTTCATCACCCAGTCCCCCAATCCTGATCGGCGCCTACTGGTATCCATGGTACGGTGCAGACGGGCGTCACTGGCGTGAGGGCTACCGTGGAACGCCTTACCTTGGCGAATATGACTCGGCTGATCCCGGCGTCATCCGCCAGCAGATCGCGTGGGCTTTGGACTACGGCGTCGACTTCTTCGCTGCAAGCTGGTGGGGCCGCGACAGCTTTGAGGACCGCGTCACAAGCGGTCCCTTCCTCCAGGCGCTCACCGATTCGCACTTCCGCTTCTCGATCCTATATGAAGCACCCGCACTGTTGGGCATGGTGGGCGATAGGATCCAGCTCGATGATGACGCCATTCAACAACTGTCCAGCGACTTCACCTACCTTGCGACCACGTACTTCGACCACCCGAACTACCTGCGGGTCGACGGACGCCCGGTCGTCTTCATCTACCTGACCAGAGCTTTTTCCGGCGATGTGCTGGGAGCGATCACCCACGTACGTGAATCCCTCGCCGCGGAGACCGGCGCGGACCCGTTCCTCATCGGCGATGAGGTCTACTGGCAGACCCCTCTCCCTTCGCGGATGGCTCCCTTCGATGGCGTGACCGCTTACAATATGCATACGTCTATCTCGGGCATCGGGGATAACTTCGCCAGCAGGGTTCGTGCGCGCTATGCGCTCTGGGCCGAAGCCGCATCCCGCCACGACATTGCGTTCGTGCCCGACGTCATCCCCGGCTTCGACGACACTGCAGTCCGTCCCGAGGCAGCGCATCCGATCATTCCCCGCAGCGTCGAGCTCTTCTCAGCGCAACTGTCGGATGCGTTGGCTCTTGCCTCTGGCCCGACACGACTGGTGATGATCACCTCGTGGAATGAGTGGCATGAGGATACCTCTATCGAGCCTGGTCAGGAGTTCGGCCTGGAGTATCTTGAGCTCCTCAGAGATGTCACCACGTCTACGACGGTCAACGTGGAGTAGTGGCGTGCATCCGTTCGCCCATAGCGCCAACAGGGGGTGTGCCTTTAGAGAGTGAACCTTCCAGCATCCAATGTTCTGCATCCCACGTCCGCCGTACATACGGCACTCTGCAAGGAGGTAACCCAATGTTCATCGATCGACCCGACATCCCACCAGGCATCAAGATCGCCGCGCAGATCCGCCCCGAGCCTTCGGAGGATGACCTCGCGTTCATCAAGCAGATGGGCGTTGACTATGTTGTCCTCTGGACCGACGGCGAGCACGCCAGCTATGAGTACTATGCCAGCCGCCGTGAGCTCTTCGCCCGGGCTGGACTGACGGTCTATGGCTTCGGCTCGAGCTCGGTCCACAACCAGCCCGACATCACGCTGGGCCTGGAGAACCGCGATGCCAAGATCGAGGAGTACAAGCAGCACCTCCGCAACCTTGGCAAAGCGGGAATTCCCTACACTACGTACGCACATATGGCCAATGGCATCTGGTCCACCGAGCGCGAAGCCACGCGCGGTGGCGCATCTGCACGCGCCTTCAACCTTGAGAAGGCGACCGAGGGCCATTGGGCCGGCACCGTCTACAAGGCCCCGCTCAGCCACGGTCGCACCTATTCCGAGGATGAGATCTGGGACAACTTCGAGTACTTCATCCGCCAGGTCGTTCCCGTTGCCGAGGAAGCTGGCGTTAAGATCGGCATCCATCCTGACGATCCGCCTGTTCCCGAGCTTGGTGGCATCCCCCGCTGCATCTTTGGCAGCTTCGAGGGTTACAAGCGCGCGATGGAGATGGCTGATAGCCCCAATGTTGGGCTCTGCCTCTGCGTCGGCTGCTGGCTCGAGGGTGGCGCTTGGATGGGCAAGGATGTGCTGGAAACGATCAAGTACTTCGGCGAGCGCAACAAGCTCTTCAAGGTCCACTTCCGCAACGTCAGTCAGCCCCTACCCTACTTCGTCGAGACCTTCCTCGACGACGGCTACATGGATATGTACCAGGTCATGCGGGCGATGCGCGAGGTCAATTTCGACGGCGTCGCGATCGCCGACCACATCCCTATGATGGCCAACGACCATCGCATCGGCACCGCTTTCTCGATTGGCTATATGAAGGCGCTTCTGGAGCGGGCAAACGCTGAGTTCGCAGGTCAATAGCGCCTTCAGTATCCATCCACCCTTCCCATACCCCCAGGAGGCAACGATGTCTGAAAACAAACAGCAACCGACGGTTCTGGAACTGCAGGCGCGCTGGAACAAGATCCGCGTAGCCAACCTCTACGATACCCTGGATCCAATGGGATACCCCAACCAGTGTATCGACCTTGGCATCCGTCCACTCTTCCCCAACCAGCACCTTGCGGGCATGGCGATTACCGTGCGCGGGGCCCGCGATCCCCGCACGCACGAGGAGATGAAGGCCGATTGGGAGAAGGCCAAGGCCGAGGGCAAGACCCACGAACCGACGCTGCACGAGCTGATGTTCCCTGGCTGTGTCATCGTCATCGATGGCGGTGGCGAGCCCTTTACCGGCAAGTTCGGCGAGATGACCAGTTGGGGACTCAAGCAGAGCGGGGCCACAGGCATCGTCATCGATGGCTACATCCGCGATAGGCGCGGCCTGGAGGTCATTCCCGACTACACCGTTTGCGCGCGCGGCACGTCCCCCATCGAGTCGGCCCAGCGCTGGAGCCAGGTCGCCGTGAATGTCCCAATCGGCATGCCCGGCACCCTGACCAGTCAGGTCAAGGTACGTCCCGGCGACTGGATCGTCGGTGGAATGGACGGCGTAATCGTCGTTCCTCAGGAGATCGCGATGGAAGTCCTCGAGAAGGCCGAGGATATCGAAGCCCGTGAACAGGGCATGCGCGAGGACCTCGCCAGGGGCATGTCCTTCAAAGACGCCTTTGATAAGTGGGGCCGCGCCTGACGATTAGCTATCCCGACCATCCCGGAAGTGCGCTTCCGGGATGGCCCTGGAACAAGGAGAACCCCATGGAACTCATCGACTTTGGCAAGACCGGCTTGCGCGTGCCCCGGCTATCGATTGGCACAGGGACCGACGGTGCCCACAGAAGTTCGGAACAGACCAGGCTTGGAATCGACGGGCTTGCAGATCTCCTGGTGCAGGCCGCCGACCTGGGGGTCGCCTTCTGGGACACAGCCGATCAGTATGGTGCCCATCCCCATGTGGCAGAGGCGCTGCGCCGCGTACGTCGCGACCGGATCACCC
>JAKJAE010000314.1 GCA_022707665.1 Chloroflexota bacterium | reverse complement strand
TGTGATGCGGAACAGCGGCACGAAGAGTTGCGACGCAAACGAGCCGATCAGGGCGCCACCTATTGAGCCATACAGGGTGAGGAACGCATACTCCATCACAACCTGGGCCGTGATCTGGCTGCGCAACATGCCGACCGCACGCAGGATGGTGAAGCGCTCCAGACGTTCCCGAAGTGAGGCGTACGTGTAGATCAACAGACCCATCACGGCCATCACGACCGCAGCAACGAAACCGACTGACAGCGTGCCGAACACGCCCACGCGCTCGAATCGCCCTTGCTCCTCACGGATGGTGTTGATCGCATCCTTTACCCTGCCGGTCCCGATCCGCAGTTGGGTGGGAATGCTCTTGATGACTTCCTGCGGGTCAGCACCCGCATCCAGTCTGAGCCAGATGCCGTGAGGTACCGGCATACCGATGTAGAAGTCGAGGTACTCGAGATTGCCGATGAGGACGGGGCGTTCGTCTTCGTAGACTGTGGGGAAGTAGTCAAACGTCCCCACAACCACAAACTGATCGGCGATGTGGAATTCGTAGTTGATGGCAATACTCAGGTTGAGCGTGTCGCCAATGTAAAGGTCATTCGCCTCGAAGAGCTCACGCGAGATCAGCACACCGTTTGTCGCTGTCGCGAGCTGGTTCATCAGGGCGCCGAGCGATTCCTGGGCGAAGTCGTCCCGGAACCAGGAAACATTGGGGAAGGTTAGCCGGTCAATGGCCATGAAGTTGCCACGAAACTCCCCCGTGTTCATCAGCTTGGTGCCTACGGTATAGACGCCCACAGGCGTTGCGGCCTGAACGCCTTCAAGGTCCTCGAAGTTGGCCGGCTGGGGGATCCACTCGCCTGTCAATACCGTGGTCGACTCTGAGGTGTTCTCGCCCAGAGGGTACACGTCAAAGGAAAGGTCCGTCCCCGCGTTGTAATAGATGCGATCGATGAGCCACTGATCGAGGCTGGCCGCCATGGAGAGAGTGTACACGCCCAGGGCTAACGATGTGATCACCAGGAGCAGTGGGTTGATGTAGGTGTGGCTGCGCCGGCCCAGTTGTCGCAGTGCCAGGTGTGGCGTGGCCCAAGGGATCAGACTCGCCACGTAGTCCAGCGCACGCATCAGGATCGGGAAGATCCGCAGCACCATTAGCGAAGCCGTGAGCATGAACATCGCCGGAACCAGGATCATCAGGGGGTCCTGATAGATATCGGCCGGTGAGTTCTGGACCAGGGCTGACAGTGATCCCTTCAGCGAGATCTGGCGGTAGGCGTAGTAGGTTGGGATGACCAGCAGGAAGTCCAGGTATGCGCGGTACCACAGGGGGCCCTTGGACAGTCTGGCATGCGCCCGGTCGACTTCAACGGCACTGAGCTTGGTGGCACGTGCTGCCGGAATGATGCGTGCCAGCATCGCTACGACGAGCGCGAAGAGAGTGAATGGCACGTTGAGGCCGCGTAAGGCCACGGGCAGGGGATCCCGGGTGGTGAACTGCAGGAAGCTAGCAGTGTTCCCCATCACGCGGGCCAGGATCATGCCGAGGCCAATGCCCAGCGGGTAGCCGACAACGAACAGGACGAGCTCCTCGAAGAAGGTCAGGGTCAGGATGCTGGAGGGGCGCATGCCGCGGCCTACCAGCGTTGCTGTCTCGCGCTGCTGCCACTGAGAGATGATCGTTGAAGAGAGCACCAGGAAATACAGCAGAAAACCAAATGCTGGCAGGTTGAAGCTCAGCAGGATGACGCTCAGCGTGTCACCCCGGGTGACAAAGGACTTGAGCGGATCGAGAGGGGGCGTGTTGATCCTTGTCTTGGGCAGATAGCGGTTGATGACAACCTCGGCCCGTGCGAATCCCTGAAGGTAATCCTGTGCCAGCTCGGGATAGACCTCGTCACCATTCAGGATGATATGCCACGCCGCATACCAACTGCCCGAAGCGACTGAAGGCTGGATCCGGCTGACATAGTCATTTCTCCGGATGAGAAGCACATTCTGAAGCGTGGCGTCGGGGTTCTCGAACCAGTAACTGGATGTCGGGTCGGTTGCTTGCCAGATGCCTGCGACACGGATCGGTGTCGTCGCTGCCTGGACGTTCACGCCGATCTCCAGTTCGTCACCGACGTTCATGCCCATTTTCTCGGCCAGACGCGTGTGCATCCAGACGTCGACCACCTCACCGGAAGTCCCTTCCGGGTTCATAGCCTCACCCGCGGTGATGGTCATGGCATCGGAAACGCGCTCAATGTAGGCGATATCCACGGCACCCAGAAAGGTTCCTGCCTCGCCGTATTGGGTCGTGCCTTCGCGAGGCTGAAGCATCATGTTGCCGCTGTGGATCTGCATCGTGATGCTGTCCACGGGCAGGCCGACCTCATGGGAGAGGGTGGCTGCGACGTTCTGCGCGAGCTTCTCACCCTGTTCCACCGTCACCACACTCTGCGTTGAGGGGAAGGTGTAAATACTTGTGGAGAAAGGAGGTCGCCCAGTCATATGGCTAAACTCAGCCAATTCCTGGTCAAGGATGACCTGATCCACAGCTTGAGCAAAGAACGATGCGTTGCTGACGAGGCCAACCGCGAGCACTACACCCAAAAGGGCGAGGAATGTCAGACCGGGGTGGTGGACCAGCCGCTCAATCGCGAACTGGACAATGGCATAGAACCGGTAGAGAGCCTTGATCATATCACTTCCTGTTTGCGCGCCGCTGTGTTAACTCAGGCGGCACAAGTTTGTGCGTAATTGCTCCGAAGTATATCAGGGGGCGATACTGAAGCAAACGGCTGGGTTGCTGCCCCAGGGCAGCTAAGGCTGCCCTGGGGCTCGCACGCCGTCGTGCCTACGCCGGGTGGCCGGCTAGATCAGCTTCGAGAGGAAGGCAATCGCGTGTTGAATGTCCTTGATTTGTTGTGGACCGGTGATCTCGCGCTCGATGGTGAGCGCTCCGCTGTAACCCAGCGCCTTCAACTTCGCGATCAGAACGGGGAAGTTGACACGTCCTTCGCCGAGAGGCTTTTCCACACCCAGAACACGCCCTGCCGTCGGATACTCACCGTCCTTCGCGTGCACGCCGCGGATGAACTTGCCCAACAGATCCAGCGCATCCACAGGGTTGGCCTTGCCATACATCAGGAGGTTGGCCGGGTCCAGGTTCACGCCGAGATTGTCAAGGCCAACGTCCTCAAATACCCGCAGCAGTACAACGGGTGTTTCCTGTCCCGTCTCAAGCCACAGGCTGATGCCGCGCTCCGCACAGTACGTTCCGGCTTCGCGCAGAGCCGTGATCAGGGGCGGGTAGAGAGGGTCTGTGAGATTCTCAGGGATGAACCCCGCATGGGTCGTGATACTGGGCACACCTACGCGAACGGCGAAGTCGGCTCCCTGTTTGAGGGTCGCCACGCGCTCGGCCTGGGTTGCTGGCGGCACCAGTCCAATCAGCACCGGTCCCTGCTCAAAATCCCAGATGTGGGGACCTTCCATACCGGTCCAGATCGTCGTGATCTCGACATCGTGTTCCTGGGCTGCCGCAGCCAGTCTGTCCGCCATCTCATCATTCAGCAGGTTTCGCTCCCAACAACTCACCTGACAGGTGGGAAGTCCAAAGTCGTGGACCTCCTTGATGGTCGCCTCAGGACCTTTCTCCAGTGGGGCCATGACGCCCAATCGCATTGTGCTCATGATCTGCTCCTTCACTGTTGATGTGTGTTGTCGCTCCGACAACTGCGCACCTCGTGCTGGCTGCCGAGAGTGTCTGTTGCCTATGCCTGTTCGATAGCCTGAATCTCGCGACGTATCAGGGCCAGGGAATCGCGAGTGGACTCTGGCGAGCAGAGCTCGGGCTGAGTCCCCTTGCTGACGCATTCCAGAAAGTACGCGATCTCACTCAGATAACCATCGCCCGGCGGCACGGGCGCCTCACGGGAGATCACCCGGTCGGGGCTGTCGAAGATGATAAGCCGCCCCTGCGAGTAGCGCAAGAAGGCCTGGTCAAACCAGGCATCGA
>JAKJAE010000313.1 GCA_022707665.1 Chloroflexota bacterium | reverse complement strand
CCCTCATTCCCTTCTTGACTAAGGCACGTCCTGATCTTGAACCGGTCTGGCCCGAAGTGCCTAGGGGCGTGAGTGTCGTCGTACGCGAGGACGAGTCCAAGCATCTGTGGTTCGTGATCAACAGCCTCGGCACGGTAGTCAGCATGCCGAGCGTGCCGCCGGGCGTCGACCTGCTGACGGGCAAAGTGTTGCGGGGGCGGCGTTTCATGCAGCCGTATGAGGTGCTGGTGATCAAGGAGCGCCTCGCGTGCGAGGAGCCGGCCTGAACCTGACGATTTCCTGACGGACTCGATTAAACGTTCTACGTGGCGGTTGACAAACGGGTCCTTCGGTGCTATAGTATGACCAGAATCTCATACTAATATTGCATCATCCCTTTTGCTACCCCTGGATATAGTAGTGGTAAGGGGAAAAGGGGCGATATACGGCCTATCTTGGGGTTGGGTCATATAAACAAGCAGTGTGGCTGCATAATGCACTGCTTGTTTCATTATAGTCAGTGGCGTTTGTAGCACCCCGCAGGTTGCGCTGAGGGGCCCCGTCTCCAGAGGGCAGCCTCTTTGGAGTCCACCATTTGGGTAGGGGGAGGCCCTACCCACCGGCTTTGCATTATGTGCTGCCTGTGAGCCGGCGTCGAAAGGAGTGGTTCAGGTCATGGCGGTTGTTAGCGTGGTCAAGCGGGATGGGTCGGTCGTGCCTTTCGATCGGAAGCGCATTGAGGAGGCGATCTATGCGGCGGCGCGGGCATCAGGCAATGGGGTGGGTCGTTCCTGGGCCGAGACGCTTTCCTGGGCGGTGACGGGCCTCCTGGAGGAGCGCGCGAATGGCAGCGGGCATCTGCCCAACGTTGAGCAGATCCAGGATGTTGTAGAGGAGGTACTCGTCAAGTCAGGGAATCCCCGTATTGCCAAGGCGTATATCCTCTACCGGCAGCAGCGTGCACAGGCCCGCGAAACTCAGCGGATGCTCCTCGATTCGGAGAAGCTTGTCGACGACTACCTCGGGCGGGCAGACTGGCGCGTAAGCGAGAATAGCAACATGAACTACTCGCTGCAGGGCCTGAACTTCTACCTGGCATCGTCGATTGCAGCGCGCTACTGGCTCAACCGGATTTATCCTCCTGAGGTGCAGGAGGCGCATAGCACCGCCGACTTGCACATCCACGATCTGGGTATGCTCTCGGTGTACTGCTGTGGTTGGGACCTGCAGGACCTGCTGGAATTGGGATTCGGCGGCGTTCCTGCGAAAGTCGAGAGCCGGCCCCCACGCCATCTGCGGACAGCGCTCGGGCAATTGGTCAACTTCTTCTATACGCTACAAGGCGAGTCTGCCGGTGCTGTCGCGGTCAGCAATTTCGACACGTTGCTGGCCCCGTTTGTGGCCTTCGACCACCTGAACTACCGGCAGGTGAAGCAGGCGGTGCAGGAGTTCATCTTCAACATCAATGTGCCCACGCGCGTCGGGTTCCAGACCCCTTTCACCAACGTTACGATGGATCTGACGCCACCATCGACATTGGCCAACGAGCCTGTCGTGATCGGCGGTGAGCAGAAGGACGCCGTTTATGGTGAGTTTCAGGCAGAGATGAACATGATCAACCGTGCGTTTGCCGAGGTGATGCTTGAGGGCGACGCGCGGGGACGTGTCTTCACCTTCCCGATTCCGACGTACAACATCACCCCTGATTTTGACTGGGACAACCCGGAGCTCGAGCCGATCTGGGCGATGACGGCCCGGTACGGAATCCCATACTTCGCGAACTTCGTCAACAGCGACATGAAAGTCGAGGACGCGCGCAGCATGTGCTGTCGATTGCGGCTCGACAACCGGGAACTGCGCAAACGCGTTGGTGGTTTGTTCGCTGCAGCCCCCCTGACCGGATCGGTTGGGGTCGTGACGGTCAACTTGCCACGCCTGGGCTACACGTCGCGGAACGAGCGCGACTTCCACACCCAGTTGGAGCGGCTGATGGAAGTAGGCAAGACCAGCCTGGAGATCAAGCGCAAGATGCTGGAGGCCCTGACAGAGCGTGGCTTGTATCCCTACAGCCAACACTATCTGCGCAATATCAAGGCTAGCACGGGCCACTACTGGAGCAACCACTTCTCCACGATCGGGCTCAATGGGATGAACGAGGCTTGCCTGAACTTCCTGGGGGTGGGGATCGACCATCCCGATGGCAAGGCCTTTGCTTCGCGAACCCTTCGGTTCATGCTCGACGTGCTATCAAGGTTCCAGGAGGAGACCGGCAATCTCTACAATCTGGAGGCGACGCCTGCTGAGGGCGCGACCTACCGGCTTGCGCGGGCTGACCTGGAACGTTTCCCCGAGATCATCACGGCCGGGACAGAGACTGCGCCGTACTATACCAACTCGACGATGTGTTTGAGGTGCTTGAACATCAAGATGACCTGCAGACGCTGTACACAGGGGGCACAGTGCTGCATATCTTCTTGGGGGAGCAGATTGATGACTGGCGGCAGGCCCGGCGACTTGTGCGCACGGTCGCCGAGAACTACCGGTTGCCCTACTACACGCTCACACCGACCTTTAGCATCTGTCCCGTCCATGGCTATATCGCGGGAGAGCACGCTTATTGTCCATATGAGCACACAGAGGAGGAGCTGGCGCTGTATGGGCGACCTGTACCTGCTGCAGAGGGTCATACTCAGGAGGTGCCCGTGCGAGCACCCGAACCGCGCCCTCAGGCCGTGGAGAAGGAACTACGGGCCGTCGCGGAGCCCGCTGACTGAGAGACTCGATTGAGTTGGGTAGGTATCCGATACCGTAACCAGGAGGATTGGGATGGCAGAGCAGGCTAAGGGTGTGGAAGTGCAGGAATCGACCGAAGTGAAGGTGCCGTGTGAGGTCTATTCGCGGATTGTTGGGTACCTTCGACCCGTTCAGGCGTGGAACAAGGGTAAGCAGCAGGAGTTCTCCGAGCGTCGGATGTTCAAGGTCGCGGAGCCCGACGAGTCGGGTTCCTAGACGTCGGCTGTACCGCGCTATATCGCTGTTGTTGTACGCGGCACGGAGTACCGTGCCGCGCCTTTTTCATTCACAAGGTTGGTGAGAGATGATCGACTTGCGCGGGTGGGCACGCACCTCTCTGATTGATTTCCCCGAACATATCGCAACAGTCCTCTTCACAGGAGGCTGCGACTTCCGCTGCCCTATGTGCCATAATGCCGACTTGGTCCTTCGTCCGGGGTCCTTGCCCTCTATCGACCCCAGCGAGGTCCTTGATTTTCTGTCCCACCGATCAGGAAAGATCACCGGCCTGGTTCTTACCGGTGGGGAGCCTCTGCTTCAGCGGGACGTGGTGTCGTTCCTATCTGACGTCAAGGCGCGAGGGGTCGACGTGAAGCTCGACACCAATGGCTACCATCCAGACTCCCTGTCTGCCCTCATCTCGGCTGGGCTGGTTGACTACGTTGCGATGGATGTAAAGGCGCCTTTTGCGAAGTACCCGCTTCTGGCTGGTCTTGAGGAACTCGACATAGGTCGCATCCAAGCAAGCGTGGCACTGTTGTCTCAGGGACGGGTGCCCTGGGAATTCCGCACGACGGTGGTGCCGGGACTGCTGGATGCTGGCGATGTTGAGCAGATTGCCCAGTGGCTAGCCGATCAGAGTGATCCGGCACGAACCCCCTATGTGCTGCAGCAGTTCCGCGGAAGTCAGACCCTATCGCGGGAGCTTGCGGACGTAGCCCCCTATCCATCAGATGTGTTGCGCGATATCGTTGGCCGTGTCCGTCGCTGGCTTCCGCTTGTGACAGTGCGCGGCGTGTAAGTTCCAGCAGGAGGCGTGGTTGCGGCGGATGACCTCCGTTTCGCGGCACTGCGCAAGGCGCACGGTCATGGCCTAACTGCGTGGAACCTGGGACCTCTCAGCATCGTCCAGTAAGTACAGGTTTCGGGCGAGTCCGCTCGCCAGCCTCTTTCTTATATGGAAGGAGAGTGCCCATGCCCCGCAGACGTTGGCTCACATTGGGTATTGCCCTTGCTGCT
>JAKJAE010000312.1 GCA_022707665.1 Chloroflexota bacterium | reverse complement strand
ATCCACGGGCCGGGTATCCAGAGGGCGCTCGTCCTGGGGGCGCCTGCCTCCCGGTAGCACCCGCGTGAGCTCGCCATCATCGCGTACGCGCCGGATGGGGCGCGTGGAGAGGTCCATATCCTCGGGAGGCACCGGGCTACCTGTAGGCTTGCCGGGCACAGCCCGAATCCGTCGTGTGGGCTCTGCAGGGGCCGCGCCCTCCTGAGGGCGCAACCCCGCCGGCTGCCACGACCGGGAGCTCTCCCCCTCGGGAGGGACGGGCTGGCCCGACTTGCGTGAACGTTCGGAATCTGACGGCATAATGGCTGGGTCTCCGGCTCCTTGCATTTCAAAATCGACAGCGAGGTGCATTGTACCGTCAACAAAGGGCAAGGCAACGCGCTGGCATGCCCATCCCATAGGGCCGCCCACGGCACTGACCGGGTAGCCCCCCTCATTCACCCGCTATGGTTCGACCCGTGGCAACCATGCGTCCGGCGATGCCTGGAGGGCATCACCCGACTATGGGTGGCAAACATGGCCCGACTGCTGACAATACACACCCGGGGTGCAATCTCTGGGGTGCAGTCGCTGAGGTGCAGTCGCTGAACTGCAGCCACTGCCCCCCATTGGCGCAGAACCTGAGCTTCAACCATCCAACGTGAACACCCGATCAGGGAAAGACACCTATAGATAGAAAACAATAGATAGAAAACAAACACCCCTCCGCTTGCGCGGAGGGGGTGGGCCCTTTCCGGAATCTGAGATTCTGAGACTCATGTCCCCGCGAACCGTTCCGCGCCCTCGCAGGGCTTCGCCGGCTTCCGAGCCGCCCCTGCGAGGGGTTCCGCCGAGCCGTCGGGCCGACAGCCGCCGGAACAGCTCGCCCGCTCCGTATCACCCCAATCGCGCCAGCATATCGCACACGCGCAGCAGAAAATCGCCCGGCGGCAGGACGGTGACGTCCAGATGACCGGGTCAATAGTGACGAACGTTGAACGTCATGAGCCACGGGCAGCCGGCCCTGTGTGCCGCAACAAGGATGGGCAGGTCAGCCGAATTGGCCAGGCCGTCATAGGGCTGCTTCTCATCGTCGCCAGGGTCTTCGACCACGGTCAAACAACGGGCCACGATCAGGCGAAACGCCGGCAGCGGACAAGACGCGGGGTCTAGACGGCGGCGTCGTGCTCGGCATGATACGTCTCACGCTCTTCGCGCAGCGTCCGCAGCAAGTCCTCGATACTCAAGCCGGCTTCGACGCGCATCCGCTCGATCTCGCGCGCCAACTCGGGCACCATCGGCACCATCGGGGTGAGGACGAAGATGCCGTCCAGGTCGATGACCCGGAACGTATCGCCCTCCCGGATGCCGTATTTGTCACGCAGATCGGCCGGCAGCGTGAGTGACCCGCACTGCCGCACGTGCACTGTGGCATCCATAGCGACCTCTCTACTGAGATACTGAACCGTCAGACTATCCGTAGGTTACACCCACCCACGCCGTCTGGACCTCGAAAAGCACCGACACTGCCCGAACAGCCAACGAGATACGCGCCTATGCTGAGGATGGCTCAAGCGCCTCCCGCCGCCCTAGCATCGTGAGGCCCCTCCCTCTGTGTGCCCCTACGCTCCAGCGTAAGCGCACACCTTAGCCAACGGGCATGCGTCACAGTCCGGCCGCCCCGGATGGCACCACGTGCGGCCGATCGTCACCAGAGGACCGTCGAGCTCCCCCGGATACGAGGGATGCAACCGTCTTGCCGCGGCAATGGCCGATCCCTCGCTCTCATCAACCGCCACGCCGAGGCGGTACAACACACGGCACGTGTGCAGATCGGCCTTGATATCCATCGCGCGGTGATCGAGGTCGCTGAATCGGACGCCGTAACGATACTCGAGCAGGAGGACCGCCAGATTGGCGATTTGCGAGCCTACGCCGTGGATCTCGCGGAAGGTTGCCTTCACCTCAGCCGCGGTCCGGCCAGTCCAGATGCGCAACGCATCACCATGGAACCGGTGAGAAACCAGCTTGCTCAACTCTCTCAACGTGCGTGGTGCGTCGTTCACGTAACGCGGTCTTCGCGCCAGCCCTCGGAACACACGTTCCAGTTACGCAAGGGGCATCTTCGCGATCCGCGCGGGGTCCAGATGGCCCAGCGCTCTGCGAAGGTCTGAGGGGATCGTCCAGACCACTTCTGCCGAGATACCACGCTGCAAACTCACCGCGAGGGCAAAGGCAAAGGGATCGGCCGCCACCAGCTCTGAGGCTTCGCGGGTGAGAGCGGGGAACTGCTCGGGTCGACGAACGGTACCAATGAGACCAACCAAACACTGTGCGATCTGCTTTTCGGACGCCATCGTGCTCGCCTCCTAGTCAGTGAATCCGTACCAGACCATATCCAACAAAGCACTCACAGGCAGCGCGACAGCGTGCGCTATAGTACTGCCCCGAGCAGCGGACAGCCAACGGCTACAGTGCAGAACCTGCGAAGCGCACCTGCGTCTCGCTGACAACGAGAAATCGATCGGCTATCTGGATCGCCGTACAACAGATGAAGCAGGCGGTCCAACACCTGGATCTTGTAGCGCACTAGGCAGGTTCCGTCACCAATGGCAGAAACGCGACCGTCTCAAGTGACTTCGAGGCGAACAGAAAGCACGCCTGAATATCCTCAGGCGTCAGGTGTTGGTATTCCTCGAGGATATCCGCTGCCGTAGCCCCATACGCGAACAAGCGCAGGAAAGTCACGACCGGCAACCGCGTACCCGCAATCACAGGGCTTCCCGCCATCACACGCGGATCGATGCTGATTCGTTCCAGGAGCTGCTGTTCAGCCATGAGTGTTCTCCTTGGCTTCATGATATCCCGAACCCTCGAGGACCGTCTCGCAGCTTGGCATGCCACACTGCCCAGGGTGCATCACCCCGACACAGTCGCGCCACAGCCCTATCTGTGGCCGTGCCACTCGGGACCCAACCCAGGGCCGTGCGTTTGTACGCATAATACGGATCACCAAGGGCTCAATGAGATCAGGTGCAAGCCCTCCGAAGCTGGTAACACGTCGAACACGAAGACCAGGCGCCTCGTGAATCCTGGCTGAATTGTCTCATACACACTCTCAAGGTTGTACTCGTCTTCGGCTGCCCACAGCACCTCAAGCTCGGCGATGTCGAATTGGCGCCCGACGCTATCCTTCACCCTGAAACTGTCGTACAGGCCCACCTGATCCCCGACCAGCCCTACATTGGCGATATCCATCACGGCGACAACGAAGATGCCATAGGGATAGACAGGGCCTGAGTAGTCCTCCACCAGCACCGTGCGGTACTCCGAGGACACCACCTTACCTTCCAGAGGCACATCCTCCCACACACCCAGGAACCGCACGGTCTCGCCCCGTACCAGAGGCTCCGGCGGAGGTGGCGGTGGTTGTTTGATCACAAACGGGAGGAAAACGTAAGACGGTGACTTCACCACAGGCATCGGTAAGACCGTACCGGTAATCGGCTGGTCCGCCATCACGATCACGTAGTAGTCACCACCAGGCATACTGACATCCCCAAGATCGAACTCAGCAGCGCTGTGCGCATCAATCCCCAACATTATGTTAGAGACGGGCGGATCTAGCTGCCAATCGGTACCCTCCAAGTAGAAGTCGTGACTCGTGGTGGCCGTAGAAGCTGCCAGGTTAGTGATGACGTACCGCGAGGAGATTCCACTGGGTGTAGCGGCCTTCGTCAAGCCGTCGCACCTGAGCACAAAGACAAAAGTGCTAGGCATGACCACGCATGATGAACCCTCGAGAAGAACCGGTGAAGCAACCTCACCCTTCACTCCAACAACACAGAGCGCCAGCGAGATCCCAACCACCACCGCCAAGACTAACAGCAGACGCTTCACCACCCACAATCCCCTTTCGGTCCTGAAGACGCCCTCACCCCGTCGCATACACGCTGCGCTCGGCGTCATAGTACGCATCGTACACGTGCTGGAACACGGCCGCGCTCTTCTCCTGGAATAGCTCGGGCGTGTAGGCCC
>JAKJAE010000311.1 GCA_022707665.1 Chloroflexota bacterium | reverse complement strand
GTCAAGGCCGGGCACCGACTGGGCCAGCAGCGCCAGAGCCCTATCAGTCCCCGCCCAACCCGGCATGTGGTTGTCATGGATATCGCTGGCGACTGCAATCTGGCAAGCCGTGACGCGAGTCCGCACGCACCCCGAAAGGTCCTCACTCATCTTCCTAACCCTCCCGCTTGCCATGCACTTTCTGACGTTGCCCGGCGACCCCGGCACTTCTCACCCTCGGATGCGCATGCTGCGTGCGCCGGCGCGCCTTCGCTCGCGGGCCAGCCCCACCTGAGCAACTGCGTGGCGACCAAGCCAAGCCGTCATCCGTCGGCCGCATCGCCCTCGATCCGGCCCTGCGTGTTCCGCGCCAACACGGCCCCCAGCCGCTGCACATCCTCGATGCTGCGGAAATACCTGGGTTCACCGAAGGCCCAGCTGTTCTCGGCCACTGGTGGGAGCGCGTCTCTCAGCTCGTCTTCGCACACTCCGGTGGCCCTGGCCATCACGTCCAACCGTACGTCCGTCCGCAGCCCCGTGCTCGGAGAACTCTCCCCGGGATAGATGGAGAGGAAAGCCCGTTTTCCCTCATCGAGCATGACCCGGAATGAGCTGTTGCTCTTGGTGCGTCCCGGCGTCATCGAGCATGGCGATCTGACAGCGAACAGGGCGCGGTAGATCTCGCCTACCCCGTTCTCCTCGGCCAGCGCTTCGAACTGGTCGAGACTGAGGTGCCCCCGGCGTTTCGGCGACGATGTCTCACCCCGATCCTCGACCTGGGTGGGTTCCATCAGCCACGAACACCCCAGATAGCCGTCCCCGTCATCGTCCCTGAAGTGTCGAAAAAAGGCCACATTGATGTTCGCGCCGTACTCTTCGGACAGGTACCGCACAATGGATTCCGACACCGGATCCATCTCGGCCGCGACGATGTAGATCCGGTGGGCCGAGTTGATGGTCTCCGGGAGAGGTTGTTCGAACTTCCTCTCGAACGCTTCCGCCAGACTCCGGCCGCCCAGGTAGCGAGCCGCGATCTGTTCGACCTGCTCGTAGGACAGGGTTCTGATCCATGCCGCATAGTGCAGGGCTTGCGCCACTACGTCTCGCGGCGTGCGGTCACGCTTGAGCTCCAATACAGCGAGGTCGCCATTGGCGTCGATGGCCAGCAAGTCGAGAGTGCCGCCGAGAGGGCTGTTGAGTTGCCGCCCGATGACCAACAACTCTTCAGACACCATGGAGATGTCTGCGGCGAGCCAGGTTTCGAGCTTCTCCTCGGACTCCAGCCGCTCGATTTGCACCTTCTCGAGTTCGTCTCCCCTGATACGCCAGATACGCATGTCGATCGGCATGGGACACTCCTTGTTGCTTCGCTCCAGAGCAGCGCCTGGGGAGCCTACACAGGCACCCGTGACTCGGCAGTCTGCGCGCGAACCCCTCGCTAGACCAGGCCTTCACTACACACGACTCGGGGTACCGGTGTGTCCTGCAGGTCAGAAGCAGCTCTTTCCACGGCCCGGCGCAGATCGTGTTGCTGGTAGATGCGGATCAGATTCCTAAGCAGGTCCTCCCCGATGATGCCATTACGACGCAGTCGGTTCAGCTCGCGGTTCACGGCCGTAGTGATCGGTCCTGAGAAAGCCTGCTCCAGAATGCGGAGTTGCCCCTTGCGATCATCGTCCCTCGCAGAGCCGAAGAGCACTCGCACTTCCCTCAGCACGTAGCGCTGTCCCAGGCCATGTGAGGCCGTGTGCTGGCGTTCGGTCTGACGGTGCTTCACGTCCTCGGTGAACTCCCGCATCACACGCATCACAGCAGCGTTGTGCCCCCTCGCCAACTGAGCCGGCGGCAGGTCCGGGCCGCAGCGGAGGGTGCTCAGCACTTTGCCCACCTCTCGGGTCACGGCGTTGCCGTCCTGGTCCACCACGACCAGTTGCTGATAGCGTCCCGCGGCACAAAACACGTACAGGCCTTTCGTGGAGGACGGCATCGCCGTGCGGATGCCATCCCTGAGATCGGCGATCCTGTCGTACTCGGACGGGTCTTCCCGCCGGAGCAGCCGCAGCATCTCCTCTGCCTCGTTCAGGTCTACCATCTCCTCCTCCTGCTCATCCTCGAACAGGCTCAACTGCTCGCCCTGCCGCTCATAGATTGCGTACATCGCGTCCTCGTTGAGCTGCTCCGAAGGATCAAGTATGGCAGAGTCCTCGCCGATGGTCTCATGGATCTCGCGGATGCGGTTCGCTAGCTTTTCCTTCAGGCCCAGGTTCTGCTCAATTCCCGTCTCCGGCAAGAAGTTGAACCCATAGACCACGTCGTGGCTAGAGCCGATGCGGTCGATTCGACCGAATCGCTGGATCAGCCGCACGGGGTTCCAATGCAGGTCGTAGTTGATGATCTTGTCACAGTCCTGCAGGTTAAGGCCCTCCGCGAGGACGTCGGTGGCGATGAGCGTCTGGATCTCCGTCTCTCCGGCACGCATCTGGTACTCCGGGTTCGCCTTGGGGGCGAACCTGCCGACCACCTTGGCCTTGCTCTTGTCACCGCTGTAGATGACATCGACCTCAGGCCTCAGGCCGCCGGGATCGAGGTTCTCGTACAGGTACCTCGCCGTGTCCGCGAACTGGGTGAAGATGAGCACTTTGCCCTCATGCAGAGGAGGTTCGCCCAGTCGCGAGATTAGCGTCTGCAGTTTATCGTCCATCTCCGGCGTGATCGGCTCCACGAGTTGCCGGATGCGGCCCAGCAACTCGACGTCGTGCTCCAAATGCCGCCGAAGGCGATCCACGTCGAAATCGCGGATAGCGTATCGGTCTGATGCTTCCGCGAGGGCGTCCATCAGTTGCCGTTCCTCGAGGTTGTCCGATTCATACAGAATCTGCTGGGCATCCTCACCTGCGGGGACAATCCCCTCATCCAGGGCCCGGATGAACACGCCGTGCATTCGCTCGAGACGGCCGATAGTCTCGCGGAAAGCATCCACGCTGGATTCGAACCGCTTGAAAAGAAGGATCCGCATCAGTCCGCAGAGGTTGGCCCCTGCTCGCTGAAGGCTGACGTAGGGCTCCTGGCGCTGCTTCCGGGGGGTCACATAGTGCCACAGCCCGTATCGTGCGTAGGTTAGCTCATCGGCGAGCGGCTCGGTCGGTTGCCCGCGCCGTGGCTTGCCCAGATAGCCGCGCAGCTGCTGGTAAAGACCGCTGTAAGTGTCCTCGATGCTGTACTCGATGGTGTCCAGTTCACGCTTAGGGAAGAACTGGTGGCGACCGGCGACCATCACATAGGCTCGGCGGCGACCATGGCGATATTCCTCGAAGCGGGAAGGATCGACCCGCTGTTGCGTCTCGGAGTCGTAGCCGTACCATCGCAGGATGTGGTTTCGTGTGCGTCGGACAAGCACGTGCGAAAGCAGCTCTGGCAGGCTTGCCTGATCGTGGTCTACCCGGTCGAAATACTCCTTCAGGTTCGGGGGGCTCACTGGCAGGTCGGTCCTGTCGTCGGGATGGAAGAGCTTGATCTGGTGGTAGACGTCCCACGCCGACTTGTTCCTTGGCGTTGCGGTCAGGAAGCAGCAGTGTCTGCCGGTTGAGACATACTGCTGCACCAGCCGGTACCGCTGCGTATCGGAGTAGCGGAAGTTGTGGCTCTCGTCGATGAGCACGAGGTCGCGCCCCTCATACCGCGCATCCTCCATCAGGAGGTTGTGCATGACCCCATTCTGGTCGATCCGCTCTCGGATGTAACCGGTCGAGAGCACCGTAGCCCCAAGGTCATAGACATCATTGTACTGTTCCCACATATCCACCAGGGGGGCAGGGCAGATGATGAGCGACCGCCAACCATTGGTCCGTCGCAGGTGCTTGACGATCGCCGCCCCGACATACGACTTGCCCAGCCCAACCACGTCGGCCACGAATGCTCCGCCCCAGTCCCGGATCATCTGCACCGCCTGCCGCACGGCGACCTTCTGGAAGTCGGCGAGCTTGCCAGTGATCTCGTCGTCCCAGAGCACCTCGTGATCATCGTCGCCGTCCAGGCGGTCGCGCACCAGCTCGTAGA
>JAKJAE010000310.1 GCA_022707665.1 Chloroflexota bacterium | reverse complement strand
GGCGGTGGTCGCCGCTTGCGCTAGACCAAGCGCATGTTGATCAAGAGGACTGTTTTTCAGGAGCTACTATGACGATGCGGATCGCTGTGTCTGTTGGTAATGATCAGGGCCTCGATGCCCCTATCAGCCCTCATTTCGGGCGCTGCCCCTATTTTGTGGTTGTGGAGGTTGATGGCCAGGAGATCGAGAAGGTAGAGACGGTTGTCAATCCGTACTATCCCGATCACGAGCCCGGACAGGTGCCTAGTTTTATCCAGAGTCTCAATGCGAGCGTTATGCTCAGTGGTGGAATGGGAGGGCGGGCTGTGGCGTTGTTTCGCCAGTATGGTATCGAGCCTGCGACAGGAGCCTCTGGAACGGTGCGCGAGGTTGTGGCGCAGTTCCTCAACGGCGGTCTGGTTGGCGCCGCCCCCTGCTCTGATAGCGGCGGACATAGCCACTGACCGGCGATAGATATGTATCCAGCAGGCATCGTGTGGTCCCAGACGGGTGGTGACGGCCTGTGTGATCCCCACGGCACCCGATCACGAGTTGGCTATGGGCTGGGGACTGCCATCGCGCAGTGTCGGTGAGCGCGATGGCGATGGGGGGTGTGAAGTGACCAAGGCCTGGGTTGATACCGCGTTGTGCTCCGGTTGCGGTGCATGTCTGAGTGCTTGCCCGGCGGATGCGATCGCGCTTGTTGCCGGGCGCGCGCGGGTGGATACCGAGCGGTGTCAGGGGTGCCTGGCCTGTATCAAGGCATGCCCGGTGCAGGCAATACGGGAGGTCTTTGAGGTGGCGTTGCCGGAAGCGCCGGAAGCGACTGCGCCTATCGTGCGTCGCCAGCCGACGCCGGTAGCCCAATCGTTGGCGGTCGCGGCGGCTGTGACTTCTGCCGGCCTTATGTTGCGCGTGGTGCGATCGTTGGCAAGCGGCCTGGGGCACTGGGTGCTGAGTCGCGAAGTGCCCCCGTCCAGCGCGCCCGCGCGCCGATCAGGATTCCCACAGGAGCTCTCCCACTCCAACATTCAGCGCCTTGGGCGCGGGGGGCACAGAGCTCGCCAGCGGCATCGCGGACAAGGGTGAGTTGGGGCTACACACTTGAGGTATAAGAGGTATAAGAGGAGGTAGTGTGATGGGACGTGGTACAGGTGGTGGACGTGGACAAGGTCGTGGTCAGGGACTGGGGCGTGGAGGCGGCATTGCCGCGGGTCCAGGCGGTGACTGTGTGTGCCCGGCGTGTGGGCATCGGGAGCCACACGTTCTGGGGCAGCCGTGTACGAGCAGGATCTGCCCGAAGTGTGGCGCACGGATGACGCGGGCATGAAACTTGCTGTAGCCAGCGGGAAGGGTGGCACGGGCAAGACTACGGTTGCTGTCAGCTTGGCGCTCAGCCTGGACGAGGCTCATCCGCTCTATCTGGACTGTGACGTAGAGGAGCCGAATGCCGCCCTCTTCCTGCAACCCGTGCTGACTGAACGAAAGGTCGTCAATAACTGGATCCCGGAAGTCGACGCGTCTCTGTGTACGGCTTGTGGGCGATGTGCTGAAGTCTGCCAATTCCACGCTATCGCCGTGATCGGGAACGAAGTCCTCGTCTTCCCAGAGCTCTGCCATGGTTGCGGAAGCTGTACTCGCAACTGTCCCGAAGGCGCCATCCGTGAGGTGCCCGATGAGATCGGCTTGCTGGAGAGGGGACACGCAGGGATGATCTCGTTTGCCCAGGGCACTCTGTCCATCGGCGAACCGATGGCTGTGCCGGTCATCCGCCAGCTCAAGCGCTGGGGCCTGGATGGAGTGGACCGTGACCGGCCCGTGATCCTGGACGCATCGCCCGGCGCCTCTTGCCCTGTTGTGGAGACAATGCGCGAGGCTGACGGCGTTCTGTTGGTGACGGAGCCGACTCCTTTCGGCCTGCATGACCTTCGAGTGGCGGTGCAGGTTACTCGCGATGAGCTGCACTTGCCTGTGGGCGTTGTCATCAACCGCGATGGCGTTGGCGATAATGGTGTCGACGCGTTCTGTGCTGATGAAGATATTCCGATCCTTATGCGCATCCCGCTAGAGCGTGAGATCGCTGAAGGCATCGCGCAGGGGCTTCCTCTCGTCACTATCCGGCCTGCGTATAAAGAGCAGTTTGTCAATCTCTGGTCCAAGATGGCTGATGGGGTGGCTGGCGCATTGCCGGACACTGACGCCGGTCATCTCAACCATGCACGGAAAGGCACCCAATCGTGAAGCAAGTTGTCATCCTGAGTGGAAAAGGCGGTACGGGCAAGACCACCGTGGCAGCTGGTCTGGCTCACCTGGCCTCTGTGACTTTCTCATCTGCAGGAGTGGCACGCCGGATGGTGCTAGCTGATGTGGATGTCGATGCGGCCAATCTGGGACTCGTTCTATCCCCACACACCGAAGAGACCCATGATTTCATGGGGGGGAGCATTGCTGAGATAGATCCGGAAGCCTGCCAGGGGTGCGGCATGTGCGCGGAGGTTTGCCGGTTTGATGCGGTGAAGGCCGATGGGGCTGTCTATACGGTAGATCCGGTTGCGTGTGAGGGCTGCGCTGCCTGTCACTATGCTTGTCCGGCGGACGCGATTCGGATGGTGTTGCAGCACGCCGGCGTCTGGTATGTTGCCTCAACCCGGTATGGCCCACTGTATCATGCACACCTCTTCGCAGGCCAGGAGAACTCAGGGAAGTTGGTGACGCTCGTCAAGCAACGTGCACGGTTACGCGCGCTGGATGACGATGCCGATCTCCTGCTTGTTGATGGTCCCCCGGGTACTGGCTGTCCGGTCATAGCTGCTCTGTCAGGTGCTGACCGGGCGTTGATCGTTACGGAACCCACCGTATCGGGTGCTCACGACATGCGTCGGATCCTGGGGGTGGCAGATCATTTCCAGATCCCGACCGCAGTTCTGATCAACAAGGCTGATTTGAGCACTGCGCAGAGCGGCGCGATTGCCGATCTCTGTGACGAGCTCGGTGTCCCTGTCGTCGGCTATCTACCCTATGATCCGACTGTGACCGATGCGATGGTCCATGGCGAACCGATCACGATGCACGATGGGCCTGTCACCGATCAGTTGACCAAGGTTTGGGACGAACTGAAAGTCCTGCTTGCCCTCGATTGACCGTTCCGTGGGATTTGGCGCTTGCATTTTCCAGAACTGGATGTATTATAAAGAAGTTCATCTATTTATTCCCCAGGAGGATTCTATGAGCTGATAGGTTCTGAACGAGCTGGGGAAACAGCGCCAGATCCCGGGGCAGGTTACGCCCAGGGATGACGAGGAGACGGTCTATCGAACAGGGCATGAATGTGATCCGTGCCTGTCGGCGGGTAACCGTCAGGGGATATCTGCCCTCCCCTATTTCCCCAAAGTAAGCCTTGTGACAAATCCGGTGGGTAACTGCCGGGACAAAGCACAAGACAGGGCAGCCACCGACCTCCGGTGGGCGAGGCCGTGCGACCTCATCAATTGGCTAGCCAGTGTCCGCAACGTTGGGCGCTGGCGCCGTCCTATCTCTGCGCCTGCCTGCAGGCGTGACTTCCATGGATGGTGACTGCCGTCACGCCATCCTGGAGGCGCACGTCCCATCAACCGTATCTGACGTCCAGCAAGGTAATAGAGGAGGCACTGCATGTGCGGAATCGTAGGCTACATCGGCTCTCGGGATGCGGCATCAGTGGTCGTCGGCGGTCTCAGGCGACTCGAGTACCGTGGATATGACTCAGCGGGTATCGCTGTGCTCTATGAGAACGGCGATATCAGCGTCGAGCGCGCAGTTGGGAAGCTGCGCAATCTGGAAGAAAAACTGGGGCCCACCTGTTTGGGATGTCAGATCGCGATCGGGCATACGCGATGGGCTACGCACGGCGGTGTGACAGAACAGAACGCCCACCCGCACGTGGGCGCACGAAGTCGGGTCGCCGTCGTCCACAACGGCATCATCGAGAACTTCCGCGAGCTCCTCGAGGATCTCGCCAAGGACGGCTACCTGCCCAAGACGCAGACCGACACCGAATCCGTCGCCCTCTGGGTCACCCGCGAACTCGACCGGGGCCTCGATCCCGA
>JAKJAE010000030.1:14561-14871 GCA_022707665.1 Chloroflexota bacterium | reverse complement strand
ACCTGATGAAGCACCTGGGTTGGGTGCGGTTCAGCCCCAAGGCGGGCTCTTGGGGCCGGAACGCTGTGGGTGGGTTGATCTTCGGTCTGGGGTTTGCTGTGCTGGGATACTGCCCGGGCACGGTCGCCGGCGCGATTGGGAACGGTTACCTGGATGCTGCCATCGGTGGTCTCGTGGGCATCGTCCTCGGTTCCGGGCTACTGGCCATCGTCTATCCCCGGCTTGATCGTGGAATCTTACATCGTGGCGACTACGGCGAGCTAACCCTGCCCCAGCTTCTCAAGGTCAACGACTGGATTGTCATTGCCCC
>JAKJAE010000030.1:0-14536 GCA_022707665.1 Chloroflexota bacterium | reverse complement strand
TCTGTGTTGATCGTGCTCTTGCTCGCTTGGTTACCCTGAGGGCCGAGGCGAGGTGCTGGGCCTCTGCTCAGCATTCTCGTGGGCATTCGCTGATTCTGTTTTTCTGACCGAACTGAAAGGAGAAGACCAATGACTATGTCGCGTGTGAGTTCCGAGTTGATGGACAAACCCATCGTGAGTGCTGTTGACGGGAAGATCATTGCCAAGGTGAAGGACCTCCTGATCGACCCGACGACGCGGACGGTCAGTGCGATCCTGTATGAGGAGGGGAACATCCTTAGCCGTCAGACTCGGCTGGTTCCCGCGGGCGCTATCCAGGTTTGGGGAATAGACGTGATTTTGATCGCGTCTGCCGAGGCCGTCGTGCCTAAGGAGCAGCTTGCTTGCCACGAACAGTGCTTGAGCGTGAGCGATCAGCTCAAGGGACGTAGTATCGTGAGCCAAGACGGCACGCGGATCGGCGAACTCAACGATGTCGTCATCGATAGCAACGGTGTGATCGTCGGCTACGATCTGGGGAAGGTCTACATCGAGGGCCCCATTGCCAAGAGCAAGCGTATTGGTGTAGAGGCTACCCACGCTTTGGGCGCCGATGTGCTTGTTATTGACAGGGCGCTGCTGCCGCAATAGGTAGCCTTCAGTAGTCGTCAACGACTGGGCTGACCGACGACGGGCAGATCCGTTGCTCGCCGTCGTGTCCCTTAGCTAGCCAGAGGAGTACCGGTATGTCAGCCATCTTGGAAGTTGAGAACCTGGTCAAGAAGTTCGGTGAGTTTGAGGCCGTCAAGGGCATCAGCTTCGCAGTAGAGGAAGGCGAGATCTTTGGGTTGCTTGGCCCGAATGGGGCCGGCAAGACAACGACGATCTCAATGCTGACAGGTGTCCTTCCGCCAACTGCAGGTACGGCACGGATCGGAGGATTCGACGTACGCACGCAGATGGCGGAGGCCAAGACGTTGAACGGCTTGGTTCCCCAGGACCTCGCTCTGTATCCCCCGTTGCGCCATTCGTCGGGCTGTCGATAATGGAGACATCTCGCGTAGCAGGTATGAGAGCTATCTCCGGATGGCACAAGAGATAGCAGAGTAACAAAACGCTGTGTCGAGGCGGTTTCTCTGAACCACCTCGACCGTGGCTCATTTAGACACGAAACGTGAGGAGCTGATATGCCATCATCTGGGGTCAAGAACGCCATCTGGATCTTTGGGGATCAGCACCGTGCGCAGGCGCTCAGCTGCAATGGCGACCCGAACCTAAACACCCCCAACATCGACCGGCTGTCTGCAGAGGGGCAGAATTATGAGCGCGCGGTCTCTGGTTTTCCTCTTTGCTGCCCCTATCGAGGGTCGTTGCTCACCAGTCGTTATCCTCACGAGTGCGTCCCGGGTCACGAGTACCCGATACCACCGGAAATGCCCACGGTGGCGGATGTCTTCAACGACCACGGCTTTGATACCGCCTATTTCGGGAAGTGGCATCTGGGTGGCTTCAAGGAGCGCGATGGTCGAGCCGCGATGTACATTATCCCCCCTGAGCAGCGTGGTCGCTTCCACACGTGGGTTGGCTATGAGAACAACAACAGCCAATGGGACTGTTGGGTTCACGGCGGAGAAGGCGCCAACGCGTTTCATCACCGTCTGCCGGGCTATGAGACCGACGCTCTGACAGACCTCATGGTCGATTACATCCTTGAACGCGGCAAGGCTCGACGCGCTGGCCGGGCCAAACCATTCTTCGCCGTGCTCTCAGTACAGCCCCCACACAATCCCTATCTTGCTCCGGCTGAGTGGATGGTGCATCATACCCCGGCTCAAGTCCAGTTGCGACCCAATGTGCCGCCGGTCGACTGGGTGCAGACTCGCGCCCGGCGTGAGTTGGCCGGCGCCTATGCTCAGATCGAGAATCTCGACTGGAATGTTGGTCGGATACGTCAGGCGTTGGTCGAGGCGGAGCTGGATCTGGATACTCACATCATCTTCTTTTCCGATCACGGTGATATCCACGGATCGCACGGGCAATTCCTGAAGACGGCGCCGTGGGAAGAGGCGACCCGTGTTCCCTTCATTGTGGGGGGGCTCCACCCGCAGTATGAGGGTCGCTCTGGGCGACCCGATGCGCTCATCAATCACGTCGACGTCGCTCCCACTACACTCGGCCTCTGTGGTATTGACAAGCCCGCCTGGATGCGGGGACACGATTACTCTGGCCTCCGGCTCCCGTCACGCCCACAGACGGAATGCCCTGACTCGGCGTTCATCCAATCCGTGATCCCAACCGGCCATAGTGACAGCGTAGACCGTCCGTGGCGGGCTGTTGTAACGAGGGACGGCTGGAAGTACGTGGTTCTGGAGGGGCAGCCGTGGTTGATGTTCGACCTCAACCTGGATCCCTATGAGCTGGTGAACTTGGCGCATAACTCCCGGTTCAAGGCTGAGCGTCGACGACTCCAGGAGCGCCTGGCGCAGTGGATTGCTGACACTGGCGATGCTTTCGCCCTACCTACTCTCTGACGACTGACTGGCGGTCATGCATCGTCGGAGTGTCCCTGCCGAGGCCATAGCGAGATGATGCAGTACACGCTGTTCCTCGTCCTGGCGCCCATTGCTTTCCTGGCTGTTGCCGGAGCTCTGGTGTCGGCGTACCGTGTGCGAACTACCCGCGAGGTCTCGACGTATGTGCTTCTCCTGTGCGCGGTTGAGGGGTGGCTTGTCTGCAACTTCCTCGAGTTAGCCGCTGGAGCAGAACGCTGGACGTTGTTCTGGGCGAAGGCGACCTATCTCTTCATCTCCACAACGCCCGTGGCCTGGTTGGCGGTTATGGTACAGTATGCCGGCAAGCGCCATTGGCTCCGCTCCCGTGTCTACTGGTTTACTTGTGTGATTCCTGCTCTGACACTGTTGCTGGTGTGGACGAATGAAAGCCACCACCTTGTCTGGCAAGACATGGCATTCGTACCGGTCGGGCAGTTCCTGGCTCTCAACGTCACCCACGGTCCGTGGTTTTTTGTCCACTTGGCTCAAAGCTATGCGATGGTCCTGCTTGGTACACTGCTCGTTTCGTTCAGCTACATTGGCTACTCCCCGAGCTATCGTAAGCAGTTGCGGTGGTTTGTTTGGGGTGGCTTTGTTCCGGTAGCGTGGAGCCTGATCTACGTGCTTCGGGTCGTGCCCAACCTGCAGAAGGACTACACACCCATCGGGTTGGCTCTGTCGGTGCTGTTCTTTGCTATCGGGATGGCTCGCGATCGCGTGCTAGACGTTAGGCCTCTGGCCAGAAGTCGGGTGTTCGATACGATGCGCGATCCCGTCATTGTGACGGATGTGCCAGGGCGCCTGGTGGATGCCAACCCGGCTGCGGTGGAGCTTCTGCGAGAACTGCGCCCCGAGTTGGGACTCGCTGGGAGTATCGGTCATCCGCTTGTGCAGGTGCTGGATGCGTGGCCTGCCCTTCTGGAGCACATGGCGTCTGCGGTCCTTGAGCCTGTTGACTTACCTCTCCCCTCCGATCGCCAGCCGTGGGTCTACGAGTGCCGTGTCTTGACACTTGGGGACAGCGCCGACCAGCCAATCGGCCAGGTAATCGTTTTGCACGACATCACAGAGCGCTACGTGAGCGAAGGGGTGCTGAAGGGTCACCTGGCTGAGCTCACAGCTAGCTATGAGCAGCTCGATGCTTTTGTCGGCACGGTTGCCCATGATCTGACGAGCCCTCTTAGTACGATCATCGGGTTTGCAGAGACGCTGCAACTGGCGGTAGGGGAACTGCCGCCGGAAGAGATTCGACAACAACTCGCCATCATGTTGCAGTCGGGCCACAGGATGGCGCGCACGATTGACGCCCTCCTGCTGCTGGCGCGTGTTCACCGGCAGGACGATCTCACGTGCGATGTGTTCGATATGGGTTACGTCGTGCGCGAAGCGCTCAACGATGTGCGTAACGAGATGTCAAGCCAGGCTTTCGAGGTAAGGCTCCCCGATTCGTGGCCCTGGGTCATTGGATACACGCCGTGGGTGATGCAGGTGTGGTATAACTACCTGACGAACGCGGTGAAGTACGGGGGTACGCCACCGATTCTCACCCTTGGCCATGATCGAGAGGCGGCGGCGCTTGACCCTGGCACGTGCGGGTCTCAGCCGATGATACGGTTCTGGGTGCGGGACAATGGCAGTGGGTTGACCGATGCGCAAATCGCCCAGCTCTTCGTGCCTTTCAGCCGCCTGGACCCGTCGCGGTCCCTCGGATATGGGCTGGGCCTCTGGATCGTCCGGCGCATTGTCACGCGACTGGGTGGGCAGGTTGGGGCCTATAGTGAACCGGGGCAAGGCAGCACTTTCTGGTTCACACTGCCGAGCGGGGAGACTGCTGGTCACTCCTAGGACAAGAGGCGCTGCTGCCTGGTACCGGCTGGGTAACTCAGTCCTCGCTAGACATCGTCGTCATTGAGAAGGTTGCCGATCGCCTTGCCCCACACGTCGCTCAGCGGTGGAACGAAGGGCTTGGCTTCATAGTCATCGGTTACCTCTTCGAGGTAGGCTCTTACGTCCACATCGGGCATCTGTTCGACGAGTTCGTCGATCTTGGCATCCATCGACACCATCAGGTCGTAGCTCTGCTCCTCGAGCTCTGATAGGTCGATGTTCAGGTCGGCCATATGGTTCAGACGCCGCATCACATCGTACCAGGCTTTGAAGTCGTGCTCGATGCTGATGCCCTGCACCATCTCCGATACCTCTCCGAAGTTGTAGGCTGGGACGAACGCAGAGAAGACGAAGAACTCGATCCCACGTTGCTCGGCGCCATCGACCAGGTATGTGCCGATCGTGGAACCGCCCTCATAGTTCGAGAAACGAACTGCATACCGGCTCAGCTCATCCTTCATTGTCGGAAGGCTGTAAACACACGACACTTCGCGGTCTCGATCGTATGGGATCGTGCCATAGACGCCGTCAACCGCGCTGACACGTTTGACGCCCAGCGCCTGGACCGCGCCAAACAGCGCCTCGGCGTACCGATCTATGCGCATATGCGGTTCATCACCGATGAAGATGACAAGTCCCTTCTCGTCGTCACCCGTGTAATAGAACTCGTTGGTCGGCTTGTGCAGTTCCTTCCGGTGACCCTCTTCTAGCTTGATTTCAGGTCGCAGGAAGTGGTGTGCTCCCGGGAGCTGGAACAGGTAGAACCCATCATCCTTGATCGCGCCAATCTTGCGAGCCTTGGTCTTGTGGATCAAGTAGAGGGGCAGGCCTGAAGAGATCGCGCCGGCATCGGCCCACTGGTGCCAACCCGCAATCATAAAGATCTCCTTGGCCTTGGGCAACTCCCAAAGCGTCAGCGGCTCGTCATTCATCTCCAAGTCCTCTTAGTGTATGTGATAGCCCATCCATTATACCGGACATACCGCCTAGAGAGGTGTGACATTGGTGTCGTGCGACTGGCTGATCACCAGGGGGTTCCTTAGCGCGTGCCCGAACTCCTCAGCCTCAATCTCCATGATGTCGCCTGGTGCGAGCACGATCCCATCTGCGAAGCTCAGGGTTGCGGTACCGAAGAAATGGACATGCACATCGCCGGGTCGTCGGAATTGAGCATACTTGAAGTGGTGGGCTTCCAGGTTGGTCAGCGTGTGGGACATATTCGCCTCACCGCTTAGAAAGGTACGTTCCCAGACTGTTGAGCTTCCCCGCAAGATACGGCATGTTCCGCGTATATCGTCGGGGAGGGCTCCGAGTCGCAATTCTGGCCCGAAGGCACACGGGCGTAGCTTGGAGTGGGCCAGGTAGAGGTAGTTCTGTCTCTCCATCACGTGGTCCGAGAACTCATTCCCCAGGGCATAGCCAAGACGATGGGGGGTGCCATCAGGCCCGATGACATACAGTCCCACAATCTCCGGTTCTTCGCCTCCGTCGAGCGCAAAGGCGGGGCTGACGATAGGCGCGTACGGTGCAGTGATGATGCTGCCATCGCCCTTGTAGAACCACTCGGGCTGGACGCCGACGTCTCCCGGCGCAGGCTTGCCACCTTCCAGTCCCATCTGGAACATCCGCATGCTGTCGGTGAGCGCCTCTGCCACCGAGCTGTGCATCTGGTTGCGGGCATCCGCGCTGCCCAGATGGGTGAGCCCTGTGCCGGTGACCAACATGTGCGCCGGATCGGGGTGATCCAGCGGTGGCAGGATGCGCTGCTCCTCAACTAGCGTCCCGTAGCATTCGTGTCCCTCGATCGATTGGCCTTTCAGGACCTGTGTGAGCGGGCATCGGCGCCCAATGGCATCCAGCGCCAGAGCATAGACGGTCTGTTCTCCAGATAGAAGGGCGACCATCTCTCCCTCCTCGATGATGCCCACACGACAGATACCATCCCGGTCTGCGAGCTGAATGAGGTGTGTGGGAGCGGACATTGCGCTCATAGCGCTAAAGCCACTTGTCGGCGAAGTCGAGATACTGTGCCCAGTCGTATGAGGTCACGTCGTGACCTCCAGTCCTCACGTGGTATCCGACGCGTGTGTGAATGGCCACGTCGACCTCGGGCACAACGTCATCTATCAGGCCGTCGAATCCGTAGAGGCGATAGACAGGGCTGGCAGCCACTGCCGACAGGAACTCACCGCGTGGGTCGGCCCAAAGATCCTCTGCTGCACTGGCGATATAGACCGGGCGGGGGACAATCAACGCGATGAGCTCGTGTTGATCGACAGGCAGCGCCGACACGCAATCGTTGTATGTCTTGAAGTTCGTGCAGAACCAGTGGGGAAAGGCCGTGTTGATGCGTTTGACTGTCTCACCGTATTCCCGCCGCGAGAGCGCCGCGCCGCCGCAACCGCTGTCGTTGGAGATGACAAGCGCAAAGCGTGGATCGGCCGCGCCGGCCCACAATGCGGTTTTCCCAAGGCGGGAATGCCCCATAACGGCAACGTGTGAGGCATCTACGGCATCTTCCGTCTCGAGGTAGTCGAGTGCACGGCTGAGTCCCCAGGCCCAACCAGCAATCGTACCCCAATCAGCACCGGCACGGTCATCCCGCGGGAAGAGCCCGTGGACGCCGTTTTTGAACCCGTCGTCAAAGTCCGGATCGATGTCACCACAGTAGATCGTAGCCAGTCCATAGCCACGTTGCAGGATGGTCTCGACGGCCCAGCGTGAACTGGCGGCTCCCCGTGATTCGACCCTGGCACGGTGATCTTCGATTCCCAGGTGCGTGTAGTTTGGGACCCACGACGTAGGCACGGTGATTCCCGGATCTGTGTGGACGGTGTGGTTGCCTGCGAAGTTCAGTCCCAAGAAGAGCGGCACAGCACCATTTCGCACCTGTGGCAGGTAGATGAGGACGTGCATATCGAGGTGAGATGAGTTTCCTGTCAAACGGAGGGTCGCCTCCTTGCGTGTTGCCAGCCCACCAAGGACGCCTTCTGCCACTGACGTCACCTCCGAAGTCATCGCTGCACCGGACGTCGGGGCGCGCCCATAGACGTGCTGTTCGAAGAGCGACAGGATCTCCGCACGACGGGCAGGCCAGGCGTTGGCATCGGTAACTGGACGCCCATCCTCGAAGATGAGGGGATCGGGTAGCTCGTAGTGGGGAACCTTTGACTCGTCGTAGTTGATCACGATCTCATCCATCTGTCCTCTCCTCCGCTCTGAATGCAGTTGCCTGTTCACCAGCCAGTATACCGTCATCGCCCTTGGGCGAAACCTCCACTTGATGTTATGATGATGTGGCAGACCTCTCTCTAGTGCATTGTTCCAGCATTGTGGATTTGCCGAGCGGCTATCTGCGAGGCCCTGATAGTTGTCGAAGGAGGCTCTATGCGCGCGATTATGGTGATGTTTGACTCCCTCAACCGGCATATGCTCTCACCGTATGGCTGTGACTGGGTGCACGCGCCGAATTTCCATCGCCTCGCCGAGCGGACCGTGGCCTTCGATAACAGCTACGTCGGCAGTATGCCGTGTATGCCCTGTCGTCGGGAGTTCCACACTGGGCGCTATAACTTCCTTCACCGGAGCTGGGGACCCCTGGAGCCCTTTGATGACGCCTTCCCGGAAATCCTGGCGAAGCAGGCCGGCACCTACAGCCACCTGGTCAGCGACCATTACCACTACTGGGAGGATGGCGGAGCCACTTACCATACGCGCTACAGCAGTTGGGAGATCTCACGAGGCCAGGAGGGCGACCCGTGGAAGGGGCAAGTGGCCAGTCCGGAGATCCCTGAATGCGTTGCGCCTCGCGATGGCAAACCCTGGCGCCAGGATTGGGTGAATCGTGGCTATATGCAGGATGAGACGCTACAACCCCAGGCCCGGACATTTGCGATGGGGTTGGAGTTCATGCGCACGAATGCCTGCGAGGATAACTGGTTCTTGCACATCGAGACGTTCGATCCACACGAGCCCTATTTCACGCAACAGCACTACAAGGATCTCTACCCTCACGATTATGCCGGCCCTCATTTTGACTGGCCGCCGTACCGTGAGGTGCAGGAGTCCCCGGAACAGGTCCAACACGTACGGTATGAGAATGCTGCTCTGATCAGCATGTGTGATACATACCTGGGCAAAGTCCTCGACCTGATGGACGAGTTGGATATGTGGAAGGATACCTTGCTGCTCGTATGCACCGATCACGGGTTTCTGCTGGGAGAGCACGACTGGTGGGCGAAGGTCGTCCAGCCGTTCTGGAACGAGATTGCCCGCACGCCGCTCTTCCTGTGGGCCCCACGTATCGCTCGCAGCGGTGAACGATGCCAGGCACTGGTCCAGAACATCGATTGGGGCCCGACGCTCCTGGAGTTCTTCGGTGTGCCGCTGACCAGGGATATGCAGGGAATCCCGTTGACTGCGGCCGTTACAGCGGATCATCCGCTCCGCGAGGCGGTGCTCTTCGGTATCCACGGGGGGCACGTCAACGTTACCGATGGACGTTATGTCTATATGCGAGCACCTGTTGAACTCGCGAACAGACCCCTATACGAGTACACCCTGATGCCAACGCACATGCGGCACAGTTTTGCTGTGGAGGAATTGCAGGAGACTGAGATGGCCCCGCCCTTCGATTTCACCAAGGGGTGTCCGGTGATGAAGATCGCGGCGCGCGGCGGTGCCTGGCATCGTTTCGGGAACTTACTTTATGATCAGGAAGCCGACCCGGGGCAACAACACCCGCTCTCCGATATTGCTCTTGAGGCGCGGATGATCGAGCTCTTGGTGTCACTGATGCGCAAGAACGATGCGCCTTTGGAGCAGTTCGAGCGACTCGGCCTGGAGTTCTAGCTTACGGCTGCGGTATGGATGGGGCGTGGGCAGCGGTTGAGTTCCCCACGCCCCTCTTGATGAAGGGAACCAAACTTGGCTTCGTCCATGGCCCAAGGCGCACGTTGGCGCACGAACCACATGCCGCGTTACCTGGGGTGGTATCTGCTCCACCACGGGCTCAATGCGGTCTTCTATATGCTGTCTTTCGGATCCTCGGTCTTTGTCCTCTTCCTCGATGACCTCGGATTGGGCAAGGACCGCATTGGCCTGGTCCTCTCGCTCTTTCCCTTCTGTGGCCTGGTTGCCCCTTTCATCTCGGGGGCGGTGACCCGATTTGGCCTCAAGCGAACCTACATTACCTTCTACGGCATCCGGAAGTTCGTAATGCTGCTTATGTTGCTGGCTCCCTGGGTGTTGGACCGCTATGGGGCCACAGTCCTGTTCGTCTACATCACGGGAGTACTCCTTGTCTTTGCGCTCTGTCGTGCCACAGCAGAGACTGCCTACTACCCGTGGAGCCGCGAATTCATCCCTGACGCTGTGCGGGGATGGGTAGGCGGACAGACCAATGTCGTCGTGAGCCTCACTTCGGCCCTGGCGATGCTTCTGGCGAGCGTTGTGTTGTCCAGTCGCAGCGGCTACGGTCGCTATCAGTTGCTCATCGGCATCGCCAGCTTCCTGGGGGTCATCTCCGTCCTGGCAATGCTGCACGTGCCTGCGGGATCGCTATCCGCGGGCAGTTCCGCGCGTCCCTACGGGCAGGCATTGCGCCATGCGCTATCGGATCGGCGTTTTCGGGGCTTCTTGTTAGGTGTAATGCTCGGAATTGCCGGCGTGGCTGGATACCCGTTCCTCCCGCTTCTGGCCCGTGAGCGTTTGCTGGTTCCGGAGGCTCGTGTTGTCCTTTTCGATGTGGCGAACACCGTTGGCGCCCTGGTCTCGAGCTTGTACTGGGGATGGGCCGCTGACCGGTACGGCGGCAAACCACTGACGCTGGTCACTCTCGGCATGGTCGGATTCCTGCCCTGGATATGGCTGCTGCTGCCGCCCGGGACTGAGATCACGTTTGCCGGTGGCCTGATCCTGGCATTCCTCTACGGCGTAGCCAGCATAGGCATGGGAATTGCGAGTTACCGGTGGTTTCTCAACGACATTGTGCCGATGGAGGAACGTACGGCTTACACATCCATCTGGTATGCCGGATCAGGACTCGCAGGCGGGCTGGCACCCTTTGCGGCCGGATGGATCTTGCGAGCATTCGGCGCGCTCTCCTGGCAATGGGGAGTTGTGCGGATTCACGCATTCACCGTCCTCTTCGCTGTGACGACGGCTGTTACGCTTGCTGCTGTTGCGTGCTACCACTATGTTCGGGCAGAGGGTGACTACCGGGCGCGTGACTATATGCGCGCAACGGTGTGTGAAGACCTTCCCCGCTGGCTGCGCGCGGCTTGGGGATCGATCTCGCGCAGATCACCACTGCACTGAGTAGCGACCCGCGGCGCGTTGGGTGCCTGGTGTGGACTCTCAAGTCTCACGTGTCCTGTGTCGCTTTTACATCTCTGGTGGTGTAAGGAGAGGTATGCGTGTGGGTGTTTTCCTCCGTGGAATACCCCTGGGCTTCTCGATTGCTGCCTTCGGGCTTGCACTGGTTGCAAGTGCGATGACGGCTCAGCAGATGTGGTTGCAGCTTATTGATGGGATCTTCCTCTGCTATGTCGGCGTTCGTGGTCCTCACGGTTGCTCAGGCCCTTGAGGCGGTGCCCTTGTTAGCTGGGCTCAGCAGCCACATTCTTGCTGTCGTAGTTTCCTGACGCTTCGGAGATCCTCCGGATCGCCTGAGTGGGCGCAGGCCAATCGTACGTCATTGTGCCTCGACTGTGAGCGACTATAATCGTCCGAGTGCCTTGGGAGAGCTACGCCGCGCAGCCCATCCTGGCACCATCTCACGTGCACAGGGGTTAGCTATGGAGGATGTGCCTTATACCTATCATGGACGGCGGACGAACGAGATCTCCTTTCCTCTGGGAGGCATCGGCACCGGCTGCATCGGGCTTGCCGGCAATGGCCGGCTGATCGACTGGGAGATCTACAACCGCCCGAATAAGGGGAGCGTTAACGGGTTCTCGCACTTCGCAATCAAGGCCGAGCAAGCAGGGGAACTCCTGGATGCGCGCGTGCTGCATGGGGATCTCCATCCCCCCTATAGCGGGAGCCTCAAAGCCGGTCGCTTCCAGAGTTTCGGCTTCGGCCCGCTGCGTGAGTACCTGACGGGCGTCCCTCACTTTCGCGAGGTGTCATTCCGGGGTGGATTTCCCATCGCTGATCTGACCTTTCTGGATGACACCTTTCCCGGGCGCGTGGCAATGACTGCTTTCAATCCCTTCATCCCACAGAACGATCGCGACTCCGGCATTCCTGCGGCCCTCTTCGAGATCGCCGTGGAGAACCCTACCGCTGTTCCCGTTACGTATACCATTGCAGGGACGTTGAACAACCCGCTGCCTGCGTCCAATCTCAACCGTTACGGCCGAACCTACCGAACTCACTGGATCCATCTGGCCTCCGATGCACACACCGCCGATGATCTTGGCTACGGCACGCTGACGCTCGCCACGAGCGCCACCACTTCTGCGCCGTGTGATGGCAAGCGGGCGTGTGGTGACTTCGCAACACTTGCCCCCGAGGACGTGAGTTATCAGGAATATTGGTTCCGTGGGCGTTGGTTTGACGGTCTGGAGGTCTACTGGCATGACTTCGCCAAACCAGGTCCTCTGGGCAATCGTCAATACGCGCCAGACGTTGCTGGCGACGGCAATGCTGCGACGTTGGCTGTGCGTGTCCATGTGGCCCCCGGGTCCGTGGGTCGGGCTCGCTTTGTGATCGCATGGCACTTCCCGAATCGATCGAACGACTGGAACCCTGACGCTGATGACTGTGCTTGCGCTGCCGGCATTGAGAACAGGTGGCGCAACTACTATGCATTCCAGTTTCGCGATTCCGAAGCCAGTGCCCGCTATGCTCTGGGTAACTGGGATCGCCTCTATATGCAGACACGGCGGTTTCAGCAGGCACTCTTCGATTCCGATCTACCTCCAGCGGCGCTCGATGCCGTGTCGGCCAACCTCTCAGTGCTCAAGAGCCCGACGGTTATGCGCCTGGAGGATGGGACATTCTATGGCTTCGAGGGATGCCATCCCGACGCTGGCTGTTGTGAAGGCTCGTGCACCCACGTCTGGAACTACGCTCAAGCCTTGCCCTTTCTCTTCCCGGCGCTGGAACGCTCAATGCGCGATGCTGACTATGTCTACAACCAGCGCCCTGACGGTGGAATGCCGTTCCGGCTTCAGTTGCCACTCGGTGTGGCCCCTTCGAGTTTCCGTCCATGTGCTGACGGGCAGTTCGGCAATGTGCTCAAAGTCTATCGCGACTGGAAGATCTGTGGTGATACTGAGTGGCTACGCTCGCTCTGGCCCTCGATCCGGCATTCGATCGAGTTTGCCTGGTCGGAGCACAACCCCGATCGTTGGGACCCCGAGAAGACAGGCGTGCTGTGGGGGCGCCAGCACCATACCCTGGACATGGAGCTCTTCGGGCCGAACGCGTGGCTCACGGGATTCTACCTGGGCGCTCTTAAGGCTGGAGGTGAGATGGCCGAGCACCTCGGCGATCATGAAGCTGCCGATGAGTTCCGTACGGTCTTCAGCCGCGGCAAGCGTTGGGCTGATGAGCACCTGTTCAACGGCAGCTATTACATCCAGCAACTGGATCTGGGTGCCCGTGAAGCTCTGACGCCTTATGCCCGTGGCGAGGGGTCTATCGTTGGCGGTACGGTCGAGACCTACTGGGATGACGAGCACGGTGAGCTCAAGTACCAGATTGGTGAGGGCTGCAGCATCGACCAGGTGTTGGCGCAATGGCACGCCAATCTCTATGGCCTGGGTGAGATCTTTGATCCCGACCAGACGCGCACGGCGCTTCGCGCGATATACCGTCACAACTTCAAGAAGCCTTTGGGAGCACACTTCAACCCTTGCCGCGTCTTTGGGCTCAATGACGAGGGCGGTCTGGTCATCTGTGAATGGCCCGAGGGGAGCCGGAAGCCCGTCATTCCGGTGCCCTATGCGCAAGAAGCAATGCACGGCTTCGAGTATGCCGCTGCTATTCAGATGATCCAGTCGGGCCTGGTTGATGAGGGTATGGCGGTCGTGACGTCCATCCGAGAGCGCTACGACGGCGAGCGACGCAACCCCTGGAACGAGTTCGAGTGCGGCAGCAACTACGCCCGCTCGATGGCAAGCTATGCGTTGCTCAATGCATTCAGTGGCTTTGCTTTCGACATGGTGAAGGGCGAGATCGGGTTCGATCCGGTCACCTCTGACCAGCCAACCTTCCGCTGTCTCTGGTCCCTTGACTCGGGCTGGGGAGTCTTCTCGCTCGCTCCAGATCGTGTTGAGGTGGAGGTACTGGCGGGATCGTTGACTCTGAAGGCGCTCCGACTTCCCTTCCTCGATCCGGATCGGGTTGCCAGCGTGTCGCTGTGTGGTCGTGAGCCTGAATGTGCGTCTGTGGCCGACGGGGTTGAGTTTCTAGAACCCGTTCGTATTGACGACGGCAGCAAGCTAGTAGTTCACATCCGAGCGTCATAAACACGAGCCCTTGAGGCATTCCCTGTCACTCAGAACCCCTGCGGGGCTGGGAAGCCCAAGAAGAGAGGCCCTGCAAAGGAGGCCTATCAGCTATGCGAATATTCTTCGTCGATATCGACACGCTGGGCCCCGATCATCTCGGTTGCTATGGCTATCACCGCGATACCAGTCCCAACATTGACCGTATCGCCGAGAACGCGGTGCGATTCGAGAACAACTACGTCACCGATGCGCCGTGTCTGCCATCTCGAACGGCGCTCTGGAGTGGCAGGCACGGATTCCGAACGGGTGTTGTCGGCCACATGGGATCATCGGCTGACCCTTTCAATGACGGCTGTCCACGCGGCTTCCGAGATTCCTATGACGCGACCTCGTGGATGAGTGCACTCCGTCGTGCAGGTCTTTACACGGTGACCGTCAGCCCGTTTGGCGAGCGCCATTCTGCCTGGGAGTGGTATGCGGGCTATCGCGGATGATCAACCCGGGAAAGGGCGGGCTGGAACGTGCTGACGAGGTCGTGCCTGCTGCCATTGACTGGATCGAGCGCAATGGCGCGCGCGATGGTTGGTTTCTGCACGTGAATGTCTGGGATCCTCACACGCCTTACCGCACGCCGATGGAGTATGGGAACCCATTCGA
>JAKJAE010000309.1:313-4085 GCA_022707665.1 Chloroflexota bacterium | reverse complement strand
ATCATCGCCACGCCGCGCGTGTAACGTCCCTTTTCCGGAATGCGCGCAACCTCGGTGCGAAAGATGATGCCTGTTTCCGACATCAGCGTGATCTCATCCTCATCCTGAACAACACGCCCGTCGACGATCGTGCCCGTGATCTCACTCACCTTGTAGGCAATGATCCCCTGACCGCCGCGACTCTGTGCACGGAATTCGGTGAGAGGGGTGCATCGCCCAAAGCCCTGCTGCGAGGCCAGGAACAGCTTGCCGTCAGGTTCGATCACCTCGGCGACTGCGACCCGGTCTCCTTCCTTGAGGCGTATCGCAATGACGCCGGTCGCGGTGCGGCCCATAGCGCGGACGTCGGTTTCGGCGAAACGGATGCTGCGCCCCTGTTCCGTGACGAGGATGATTTCGTCGTCGCCGCGTGTGAGCCGGACCCAGCCGAGTTCGTCGCCTTCGTTGAGCGTCAGTGCGATCAAGCCGCTGGGGCGGACCGACGCAAACTCTCGGATTGCGACGCGCTTGGTGACGCCCTGGCGGGTGATCATCACCACATAGCGGGCATCCTCGAACCCCGGTACGTTGACTATAGCCGTGACGCGTTCTTCGGGCGCAATCGCGAGAATGCCGGCGAGCAGGGCCCCTCGCGCCGTGCGCCCCGCATCGGGGATCTGATAGACCTTCTCCTGGTAGACCTTGCCGTGGTCTGTGAAGAAGAGCAGCGTATCGTGGCTGTTGGCCGAGATGAGGAGTTTGATTTCGTCCTCGTCATTCGTGGCCATACCGAGGACGCCGCGACCGCCGCGGTTCTGTGCCTTGTAGACGGTCCACGGCACGCGCTTGATGTAGCCGCGCTGGGTTAGCGAGATGAGGACATCTTCCTTCGCGACCAGATCCTCATCATCGAATGAGCCATCGGCGTGGGGTAGGATCTCGGTTCGCCGAGCATCGGCATAGCGTTCGCGCAGTTCCATCAGGTCCTGGCGGATGACGCTACGCTGCTGAACGGGCGAGGCCAGGAGTCCCTCGAGGTAGGCAATTGTCCTGAGGAGCTCAGCGTATTCATCCTCGAGCTTCTGCCGTTCGAGGCCGGTGAGGCGACGCAACTGCATGTCGAGGATCGCCTGTGCCTGCAGCTCGGACAGTCCGAAGCGGTCGATCAGCCGGGTCCGTGCCGTCTCCACGTCGGGTGATTCCCGGATCGTGCTGATGACCTCATCGAGGTGATCGAGCGCAATGAGGAGGCCCTCAACGATATGGGCGCGCTCCTGTGCTTTGGTCAGGTCGAACTGGGTGCGGCGGATCAGGACCTCAATGCGGTGATCGAGGAAGACCTGCAGCATCCGTTTGAGCGTCATAACCCGTGGCACGCCATCGACCAGCGCGAGCAACTGGATGCCAAAGGTCGATTGCAGGGGCGTGTGTTTGTAGAGCCGATTGAGGGCTTTCTGTGGCTGGGTGCCACGCTTCAGCTCGATGACGATGGACATCCCGCGCTTGTCCGATTCATCGCGGAGGTCGCTGATCTCATCCAGCTTTCCCTCGCGTACCAATCGAGCGATGCGCTCGATGAGGCTGGATTTGTTGAGCTGGTAGGGGATCTCGGTAATGACGATGCGGAAGCGACTCCCGCGCATCTCCTCGATCTGGGCCACGGCGCGGACCACGGCCTTGCCGCGTCCCGTGGCATAGGCATTGATGATGGAAGCATTCCCGAGGATCTGGCCTCCGGTTGGGAAATCGGGACCTTTGATGCATGCCATCAGCTCCTCGACACTGATTTCATCGTGGCGCTCCCAGTTATCGAGGAGCAGAGCCAGGCCGTCGACGATCTCGGCAAGGTTGTGCGGGGGAATGCTCGTGGCCATACCTACGGCAATGCCGGAAGAGCCGTTGATCAGCAGGTTGGGCAGCCGAACGGGGAGAACGGTTGGCTCCTGGAGGCTGCCATCGAAGTTGTCGGACCAGTCAACGGTGTCCTTCTCGATGTCGCTGAGGAGCTCCAGAGCAATCGGAGCGAGTCGCGCTTCGGTATAGCGCATGGCTGCCGGTGAGTCACCATCGATCGAGCCGAAGTTGCCCTGACCATCGACGAGCATGTAGCGCATGGAGAAGTCCTGGGCCAGGCGGGCCATGGCCTCGTAGACGGCGCTATCGCCGTGGGGGTGGTACTTGCCCATGGTTTCGCCCGCCACGCGGGCCGACTTCTTGTACGGCCGGTCGGGCCTGAGTCCCAGTTCCTCCATGGCGTAGAGAATGCGGCGCTGCACGGGCTTCATCCCATCGCGAGCGTCGGGCAGTGCGCGCGCCGCGATCACGCTCATAGCGTAGTCGAGATACGCCGTGCGCATCTCCTTCTGGATCGAGACGTGGGTGATGGTGCCGGCAATAGCCTCGCCGACGAGGGACGCCTCGCCGACGAGGGACGCCTCGCTGACGAGGGACGCCTCGCCGACGGGGGAGCCCTCGGGGACGAGGGGGGCATCGGTACCGCTGGCGTCGGTGAGTGAGAACTCAGTGTTTGGGAGATCGGTATCCAAGAACGTTCTACCTCTCGAGATCGGTCAGGGTGCATCGAGGGGACGATGGGCCGTACCCACGGACGCACCTCGGGTCTAGGCTACTATAAGGAAACGACGGGGGTTTCCGAAGCCGTATTATACCCCAAACTCAGCGGATCTCCAGCGCATCGATGGAGAGCTCACCCTCGACCCACGCGAGGGTCGTCTGGTGGAGATCGCGGGTCAGGGAACCGCCGAGGCGGACGGGCGCGCCATTGAGTGCCATGGTACGTCCCTCCGTGGTGCCCTCCTGGATGACGCGGAGCGTTCCGCGCGCCGGTCCCGGGGTGAGGTGCAGCGCACGGCCCTCCCAGACGACCGTGACCGTGCCTTCCGCGTCGGACGTGCGGGTATAGGCTCCGAGGCTGGCTCCGGCGTCGGGCACAGCCTCCCAGGTGCCGCCATAGGTCAGTTGCCAGGCGGTCTCCTGATGGACTCCCCGGTAGAGCGTAGGTTCCAGCGTGGTCAGATAGTCGGCGAGCGACTGGTAGACTGGCATTGGCGTGAAGTCGGGGTCGACAAGGCGGAAGTAGTAGGAGGGGTCCTGCCGATCAGCATCCGAGGCCTTCTTGAAGAACCAGACGGTGGTCACGCCCGCCCAGGACCACTCACGCTGGATGCGCTCGAAGGCCAGCGGTGCCCAACGGGCCTGCTGTTCGAGTGTGACACGGCCATAGCGTTCCTCGACACCCTCGGGGGAGGCATTGCTGTTCATCTCACTGATCCAGATCGGTTTGGCGGCATCGCCGTTGGAGACCATCACGTCGCGCAGCCAGGCCGGGCGCGAGAAGTTGATCTCGCGCTGGGACACACGGCGGTCGGTGGGGCCAGACCAGAGCATATAGTCGTTGACGGCCATCACGTCGAAACAGTCGCGGGCACCGGCGGCGTACATGCGTTGAAGGAAGATCGTGTCCATCAGGTTGTTGCCCTGGTAGGTGGCATTCCAGGTCCCCAACTCCATCGTCTGGGCCATGGCACCGCTGATCACCACGGCGCCGGGATCGACCTCTTTGATCCGGGCGTAGGTCTGGCAGAGCAGCGCGGTGTAGGCCTCGGGATCGACGGGCTGGTTACCCCACTCGGGATAGACATTGGGCTCGTTCCAGATCTGATAGTAACGGATGCGTCCACGGTAGCGCTCGACGACCGCTGCAGCGAAGTCGGCGAAGTCCGAAATCCGGTCGGGCGGGCCAAAAGCTCCCCGGTCGGTGCCGTCGTGGCGG
>JAKJAE010000309.1:0-303 GCA_022707665.1 Chloroflexota bacterium | reverse complement strand
CAATGATCTGAAGGTCGTGGGACTCGGCGAGGGAGACGATGTTGTCGTATTTGTCCCAGGCGGACCGGACCGGGTCGTGGCGCCGGTCCTCGAAGTCTCCCTTGCCATGGATCTCGATGTCGTACCAGGGGAAAGGCTGGCGAATCCAGGCGAAGCCCGCCTCGGCGATCATCTCGAGGGATCGCGCGCGCTTGGCTGGCTCGACCTCCTGCTCAAGTTCGGTGTTCACGCCGAAGGGCACCAGGTCGACGTGGGCAATGGCGGCGTCGGGCGCTGTATTGGGAAGCGGGCGTAGCCACCCGA
>JAKJAE010000308.1 GCA_022707665.1 Chloroflexota bacterium | reverse complement strand
GGTCCGCGGGCACGGGTTTCGCTACATTTCGCGCGGCGATAGTTTCGCGTAGTCATATCGACACCGGTTGTGTGAAGCTTCCTCGTTTTTGCTTAATGGTAAGATAGTCTATGCGAAGGCACACGCTGTGGCCATTGCTCTTGGCCTGTGCGGTGGGACTGCTTGCGGCATGGCCCTATTACTCGAACCCTGGGCTTCCTGCAGGGACCGACGTCGAGCTTCACGTTTTCCGGACAGCGGAGTTAGGCTACAGCCTACGGGCTGGGGCGCTGTACCCGCGCTGGGCGCCTGACTTCTATCATGGGCATGGCTATCCCATCTTCAACTACTATGCGCCACTGACCTATTACCTATCATTCGCACTCGCATTGGGAAGGCCTGAAGCGGCTGCTGTGGGTGTGAGGCTGACGCTGATCCTGGCGCAGGTGCTTGGAGCAGTCGGCGCATATCAGTTGGGACGGCTCTTCGGTCGCCGGGGTGGGGGCCTTCTGGGGGCGATTGCGTTCAGCTTCTCTCCGTACGTTCAGTTGATCAACCCTCACGTTCGAGGCGCAGTGGCGGAGTCCGTCGCACTCGCGTTCCTGCCCTGGGCGCTGTGGGCCTGGGAGGTCCTGTGGCGACGTGGAGAACGTGCACTCGTTCCCGCCGTGCTTACGACCAGTGCGGTCTTTCTCAGCCATAACCTTACGGGGCTTAGCTGTGTGGGGCTTCTCGCAGGGCTTGGCCTTGCTCGTTGTGCCTCTGGCGCACGTCGCCACTTGAGGCCAGCGCTGCTCGCTGCAGTGATCTTCGTGTTGGTCACGGCTTTCTTCTGGCTGCCGTTTCTTGTCGAACGATCGGCGATCAAGCTGGAGGTTGCTGGAGATGGCCACTACGATTATCGCAATCATTTCGTCCCGTTTCGCGAGCTGACGGCGTGGCTCGAGCCAATGGACCGGCGAGCAGCGTCGCCCCACATACCGATGTCAGCCGGACCGGCGACTTTGGCCATTGCCGTGGCTGGTCTGGGGCTTTCGATCGCCCGATTACGTCGGGTGGGGTGGGTCGGATTCTACGCAATAGCGGCGTCGGCGCTTCTGTGGTTGGTGACGCCTGGCAGCCAATGGGTCTGGGAGCATCTCCCGGGTCTGCGTTTCTATCAGTTCCCCTGGCGCTTCCTCGGACCCCTTGCTACGTGCCTCGTGCCACTGGTCTCGATGCTGGGCACTCCGTGGAACTCCCCGCGAGCCCGGCGTTGCTCCAGTGTTGGGGGTGTCAGAGTGGCAATAGCCGCATTGGTAGCCCTGTCCCTTCTAGTTCCGGCACTGGTCGGGCTCTATCCGTTGCCGTGGACCTCGGGCTTCGAGGCGATCTTGCCGCTGGATATCATCCGTGCTGAGCTCGCCGGGCGTTGGCGTGGCACTACCTCAACGAATGATTTCGTGCCAGCGACGGTGGCGATGATCCCCGGTCCCCAACAGAGTGTCCTCGAATCCTACGAGCACCCTCCTGTCGATAGGGTGAACAGGGCAACGCTTCCCCCTGATGCGATAGTCCGTGTCGTCCCGGACAGGCCCTGGGTGAATGCGTTCAGAGTCTCGTCTCCTCGTGAGTTCGTTCTCAGGCTCTACCTGTTCGACTTCCCAGGTTGGCGAGCGTCGATCGACGGTCGGGACGTGCCGATCGTGGTCGCGAATCCCGAGGGGTTCATCACCGTTATAGTGCCAGCCGGAGACCACGAGGTCGTGGTGCGGTTTGGACCGACACCCGTGCGCCGATTGGCCTGGATGCTCTCCGGGTTTGGGATGGTCGTCATGCTGATCGTTGCGGGACGGCGACGTTGGCATCGGCGGACTTCGCCTTTTGTTGGCAGGTGTAGAAACAGGGGTGCCGATCTGGATGACATACGGACCGTACGGGGCGTTGCGATTGCGGTCCTGCTTGTCCTGGTAACGACAACTCTGGTACTGGATCATGTGGACTGGCTGCAGCCAACTGCTCCTCCGGGTGCCGCGGTCGGGGTTGACCATTTGCAGGGGGCTACCTTCGGCAGCGCTGGTGAGGACGCCCAGATCGCTCTGCTTGGCTACAACCTGAAGATGTGGAACACGAGAGTGACCCGCACACTGGACGTCGTGCTGTATTGGAATGCACAGCGTGACGTGGTCGAGACCTATCAGTCGTTCGTCCACGTTGTCAGCCCCGAAGGCACGATCTGGACTCAGTCCGATCAGCTCAACCCGGGCGGATTCCCTACGAATCTGTGGCCAACGGACCGCTATGTGGTCGATGTGCACAGGCTCGAGATTCCCACTGAAGCCCCCGCGGGACCCTACCTGCTTTCGGTCGGGCTGTATACGCTCGCTGGGGAAGGGGGACGGCTCGACGTGCTCAGTGCGGACTGCGGACAGCGGGCAGACTCGGTAGTGCTGTGTACACCCATACTGGTGAGGAGGTAGTTGATGGCGAAGGTTAGAAAGACAGGCTCTCATAGCGGTTCGGGTTATCGGCAGCGTGGCACGACGCACCGTGGTCGTCCAGCCTCATGGCTTCCCTATGGGATCGGCGCCGCCGTTATACTGGTGGTCGTCTTCGCCATAAGCCGTGGACTGCAGGCGTCTACGTCAGGAAAGGGGCCACGTGACCACGAGTGGATGGCGGGTGTCTCAGGCTATCCCTATGACGCGGGGCCCACCGACTATCTCTATCCGGATCCTGCCGGATTGGGTGGAGGGCGTCAGTGGTTGCCCGCGTTGGGACGCGAAGACGCTCCCGTGACCGTCATTGAGGTGAGCGATATTCTCTGCAGTCACTGCCGCGACTTCAACCTAAATGCGTTGCCTGGCATCCTTGAGGACTATGTAGCACCAGGGAAGGTGCGGTACGTGAGCCATTACTTTGGGTTCAACAGCAGTATCCAGCAAGGTGCTGGCCTGGCGGAGATGTGCGCAGCTGACCAGGGGAGGTATTTCGAGTTTCGCCATGCCCTGTTCCAGACGATCGCCGTTGGCGACTTCGACATTGACAGAGCTGCGCGGATGGCCAGGCTTGACGCTGACGCTTTCCGAGTGTGTCGCTCAGACCAGCGCTACGCCGCCGCGGTACAGGAGATGGCGTTCGTTGACAACATGGGAGTTCGGGCGACCCCTACGTTCTTCGTGAACGGTCAGATGATCTCAGGCAATGTGCCCAATGAGATCCGCAAGATGATTGACGAAGCGCTCATCGCCTCATCGGAGTAGCGACGAAGGTGGCACCATCCGATCAGAAGAAGAAACCGGGGCGACGTAACAGGTCGCCCCGGATTTGTCGATACCTGAGCCTCTAGTTATCGCCCAGAGTGCGCCGGTAGATGTCTTCCATATCGTCGCGGTTCCGTCCCTTTCTGCCGCCACGTTCGCCACGGAATCGCCGGCTTTCGCCCTCTGCCTGAGCCTGGGCCTGGGCCTGGAGGAAGGCTATCTCCATAGGCGAGAGGCCACTCTCTTCCTGCTCCTCGGCATCCTCTGGCACGTCATAGATCGCGTCCTCGGTGTGGAGGGCCAGGTCAATCTGGCGCTTGCGACGATCCACGGCGCGGATGTCGACCTTCACCTTCTGACCCATCGATGCCACGTCTTCGGGCCGGCGAACGTTGGCACCCATTTCGCGGATGTGGAGTAATCCAGGTCGCTCGGCGCCGATGTCCACGAAAAGCCCATAGCGTTCGACGCGTACTACCTGACCCTCATACACCTGCCCAACCTCGATCTCGTGCCACTCGAGCCCTGCCGGCTCGACCATTGTCAGTGCAACCCGTCCGCGGTCGGGATCGATGCTCTGAACCCAGACGGACACTTTGTCACCAACGTTGACGACGTCAGTGACCTTCCGTACCCGGCCCGAGGACAAGCGTGATATGTGAATAAGCCCGTCGTGGTCCAAACCCACATCTACAAATGCCCCGTAAAGCTCGGTGCGAGTGACCGTGCCCTCCAGCTGCATCTTTGGCTGAAGCTCGGCAATCGAAGTGGGTCGCTGTGTCGTCTCTTCCGGCATGCGCTCAATAGCTCCTTGAAAGGGTAGACCGATGTATACTACAACGACTGCATATTATAGCGCAACGTCGTGTGTTGTCAAACAGCTATGGC
>JAKJAE010000307.1 GCA_022707665.1 Chloroflexota bacterium | reverse complement strand
AGCGGGACTGCTCAATGTCGACTATGTCGAGGTCTAGAGAAACGATGAAAAGTCCCCAACTGTCACTGACCGATCTGGCAGGACATGCCTATACCGATGCCGTCTGCGCGGCGCGCGCCTTTGTCACTAACACGCCTGTGGAACACCTCCAGGCCATCGCCGGGGAGAAGGTCGACTTCGCACCGGACTGGTACCAGCGCAGGCTGGATGAGCTGGTGGATCTCGTCGGCGAGCCCATCTGTCCCGCGCTGTCGGCCTCCAGTGCCGGTGCAGCCACGGCATCGTTCAGAAAGGCGTCGGGCACGCAGGCCGCGCCGCTTACAGGCTTCGGATTTACCCGTGTCGGCGAGGACGGCAGGCTCTACCTCACCTCGAAGAGTGAGCACTATCATGCTTCGCTCGGACATAGCTTCCCTGGCTACACACTCATCGACCATGCGCGCCGTCTGGGCATCCCCAACGCCACCCACAACAACACGCGCGGTCACATCACACGCCAGCTCGAGGAAACGCTCGTTCGTCTTGCTAACGGCATTCCCGCCGCGGACTATGCAGGCCTTGACCGGGTGCTCGCTTCGACCGAGCCACACGTGCTCAATCGTGTCATCAATCTGGAGACAGGCAGCCTCGCCGTCGAGGCTGCGCTGAAGATGATGCTGGCGCGCTTCTACCGGTTGGACGAGTCCTTCCCTACCCCACCCTATGAAGGCAGGACCCCGGTATTCCTGGTCATCGGTGACCACGCAGGCGGGAACAAAGCCAACTATCACGGGACGACAGTCCTCACTCAGATCATGCGTGACCTGTGGCCTGGATTGGGGCAGGCAATGTCCAAGCGCGAGCTCTTCGTAGTGAAGCCAGTGGCCATCAACGACATCGCCGACTTCGAGCGCACGCTGATGGCTTATGACCGTGGTAGCGCCAAGGTAGCGGGTTTCTTCCACGAGATCATCTTGATGAACTACGGGGGAGTTCGGCTAACGGAGTCATACCTGCAACAGGCCTATGCACTCTGCCACGCACACGACGTCCCCGTTATCGTGGACGAGATTCAGTCCTGCATTTGGTCGCCTGAGTTCTTTATGTTCCGGGAGTACGGGCTGCAACCGGACTTCGTGGCCATCGGGAAGGGGTTCCCGGGCGGGGAGTACCCGGCCTCCAGGATATTGACCACACCCGAGCTTGACAACCTGAACCAGTTCGGGGCGCTGGTCACCAACGGTCAGGAGGAGCTGGCATCGCTCGCCTATCTGGTGACGATCGCGTTTGCGGAGGCGAACCGCGATGGCACGCGCAAGTTGGGCGAGACCTATGAACACGAGCTGCAGTCGCTTGCGCGCCGTTACCCCACGATCGTGGACCGAATCGAGGGCCGCAGGCACCTCGCAGCAATCTTCTTCCACTCCGTTGACACGACGGTGCGCTTCACCAAAGCCCTGTCAGCAGCAGGGATCGACATCAGCGCGCACACCTACAAGGCCGAGTGTCCGCCCGCAGCCCTGACCAAAATCCCGCTGATTTCGACCCCGAGAATGGTCGAATTCCTGATCAGGAAGATGGACGATACCCTGAGGGGCCTGTAACATCGTGACGTCCCTGGACCGCAACTAGCGCAGGAGCGATATCTATGACCAAAAGGATCATCAACTTCGGTATCATCGGCTGCGGCCTGATGGGACGCGAGTTCGCCAGCGCTGCCGCACGGTGGCTTCACCTGTTGGACCTGGATTTCGAGCCGCACATTGTAGCCGTCTGTGCGCAGCACATGAAATCCACCGAGTGGTTCAGCCAGAACGTGCCTACCGTGCGACTCGCGACAACCGACTATCGCGCCGTGTTGGATGATCCTGAAGTGGAGGCCGTCTACATCGCGGTGCCCCACAATCTGCACGCCCAGTTCTATGTCGATGCCATCGACGCTGGTAAGCACCTACTTGGCGAGAAGCCCTTTGGCATAGACCTCCAGGCCAACGAAGCCATCGTCGCTGCCGTCCACGCACACCCCGAAGTGCTGGTACGCTGCTCGTCGCAGTTCCCGTTCCTTCCCGGTGCCTATCGCATCGGGCAGTGGGCGCGCGAGCGCGGTTTCGGCAAGGTCATTGAGGTCGAGGCTGGCTTCTGGCATTCCAGCGACCTGGACCCTCAGAGACCCCTCAACTGGAAACGCCGGCTCAAGACCAACGGTGAGTACGGATGTATGGGTGACCTGGGACTGCACGTTCTCCATATGCCCTTGCGTTTGGGCTGGGTACCGAGGAGCGTCAGGGCCCTGCTCTCACGCATCGTGAATGAACGCCCCGATGGCGAGGGCGAACTCACCCCGACGGAGACGTGGGACAACGCAATCCTTGCCTGCGATGTGGAGACCGAGGATCAGGCATTCCCACTGATGCTCTCTACCAAACGCATCGCCCCGGGGCACGGGAATACGTGGTTCATCCGCGTCCTCGGGACGGAACTGTCGGCGTTCTTCGCAACTCAGAACCCCAAACAACTGGCCTACCTGCCCTATTCGCCAGGCGATGTGCAGGCCTGGCGCATGCTGGATATGCCCCACACCTCGGCCTATCCGGTCATCACCGGCTCGATTTTCGAGTTCGGCTTCTCCGATGCCATCCTGCAGATGTGGGCCGCCTTCTGTGACGAGCTCGTCCACGGTCCCGATATGCAACAGCCCTTCCACTGTGCGACGCCGGAGGAGACGCATCTCAGCCACAGACTATTCACAGCAGCGCTCGAATCGCAGCGGACCGGGAACACCATTCTCGTCTAGACCCGAGGTCGGACGCTTGCAGTGCGTCCCGTCCGGTCTATACTGAAGTTGTGTTCACCATGTACAGGAGGGTAACAAAGGCCAGGAAGTATGTAGTGAAGAGTGGCGACACGCTGAGCAAGATCGCCAAGGATACGTTGGGCGACGCAGACCGGTGGAAGGAGATCTTGGAGGCCAACAAGGACAAGATCAAGAACCCCAATGTGATTCAGCCGGGGATGGAATTGGATATCCCGACCAAGCCAATCGAGATCCCCAGAGTCAAACCGGTAAGCAAGGAGTAGTTCGGACACCTTCTGCACATGAGACCCGGACGCGGCGGGACCGGGGATCGCAGGGATGCATCGTCGTATGAAACATCCCCACGGACGTACGAGATAAGAGGGCGCAGCGCGGGTATCCGCGCTGCGCCCTCCTCATATTGATAACGTGCCCCCACTGAGGGACCCGTCACTTGCCTATACGCCGCGTAGCGTCGACTGCGCCAGGATCTTCTCAGCAACTTCCATCGTCTTGACGGCATCACCGAAGTGAGAGCCCGGCTGAGTGCCCGCCTTTAGGCAGTCGATGAACTCTCGATTCTTCGCCTGGAAGCCCCCGTATTTGTAGAACTCATCGCCGCCCGCGATCTCACGGCTGTCGTACTCCAGGCCCACCGTATCACCGTCAGCATAGAGCCGTCCCTTGCCCTCGTGTTCCGCCTCGACGCAGATGCCAGGAGCATGCATCTCCACATCAAAGATACGCCTCCCGCTGGTCCAGCTATTCACCATCAGTCCGGTAGCGCCGTTGTCGAACTCCAGCATAGCGGCGAAGTAGTTGACATCAGGGACCATCACGCGGCGGGTGATACTGTGAATGCCGACCACCTCACCGCCACACATCCATCGCAGGGTATCAATGGCGTGCACGCCATCGTCCATCATGTGGTCGCGCGCCTCCAGATAGGGATCGATGGCGCACTTGTAGAACCGGCAGACGGCATGCACGATCGGGCCCCGCGCCAGGCACGCCTCGCGCAGCTTGACCACCATCGGGCAGGACCGCCGCTGGAAGCTCACCTGCGTGATGCATCCGCTCTGCTCCGCCAGATGCGCCAGGGAGCGGGCCTGGTGGATCGACAGCCCCATCGGCTTCTCAATGTACAGGTTCAGCCCCTCTCGTAAGCACCAGGTCCAGATGTCATAGAAGATGTGCGGCTGCCCAATGGCGTAGACGGCGTCCGGTGCGATCTCCTCGATCATCTTGCGGTAGTCCACATATCGCCGGTCGACGCCATAGCGATCCGCCGTGGCGTGCAGGCGCTGTGTGTCGATATCGCAGATCCCGGCGATCTCAACATCG
>JAKJAE010000306.1 GCA_022707665.1 Chloroflexota bacterium | reverse complement strand
CCGCTGGAAAGCAGGATGTAGAGTATGGAGGGCAAGAAGGTGAAAGCACAAGTCACATGGACCGGTCCTGGCCTTCGATTGGTCGGAGAGACTGAAGACGGGCCAGCCATCGTCGTGGACTCCTCAGGCGACGACTATGGTCGGCACTCCGGGCTAGCGCCGATGGAGCTCGTGCTCGTAGGGCTGGCTGGCTGCACCGCGATGGACGTGATCTCTATTATGGCCAAGAAACGCCAGCCGATGACCAACTTGCAGGTCAAGGTCGATGCTGAGCGATCAGCCACACACCCAAAGGTCTACACCAAGATCCACATCGAGTACGTTGCCTACGGCGAAGGGATCGATGAGAAAGCGCTGTTAAGGGCCATCGAGCTATCTGAGGAATCCTATTGCTCGGTCACCGCGATGCTGAAGCATACGGCGGAGATCACCAGCAGTGCACGCATCGTAGCGGCACCGAACCCAGCTGTACCAGGCCCGATAGGAACGTCGAACTGAGCTCGCACCGGAGCCGCCGCCGGTCGCCCCACCGGCAGATCGGCGGCACAGCACCTTATCATGCTCAGATTGGGAGCCCATGAGTCCATTGCAGGTGGCTTGGCCCGGGCATTCGAGCGGGCAGAGTCCGTTGGTTGCGAGTCACTGCAGATCTGGACACGCAACGGACGGCAATGGGACGCGCCACCTCTCGATGACCTGGCGAGGTGCCAGTTCCTGGCTGCACGAGACAGCCGGGACATCCATCCTGTCGTGGCGCATGCCTCCTACCTGATCAATATCGCCAGCCCAGATCCCGCGCTGCACCGACGTTCCGTTACCGCTCTACAGGATGAGCTTACCCGGTGCCGATTGCTGGAGGTGCCCTACCTGGTCCTCCACCCCGGCGCCCACACAGGGGCCGGCGCTGAAGCCGGTCTCGAACTGGCGGCTCGGGCTCTACGTCAGGCCTTGACGGTACTCGATGATGCACCGGTCCGCATTCTGCTGGAGACCATGGCCGGACAGGGAACCACAGTGGGCGGCAGCTTCGAGGACCTTGCCTGGCTCCTGGATCGGGTGGCAGACCCCGATCATCTGGGGGTCTGTTTCGATACCTGCCACGTCTTTGCTGCCGGGTATGAAATCACGACAGGCAAAGGATATGCCGCTACGATGGAGGCCTTTGACCGTACGGTTGGCCTCGATCAGCTACATGTGGTTCATCTGAACGACAGTCAGTATGGTCTCGGCAGCCGCAGAGACCGTCACACTCATATTGGGGAAGGGCACATCGGGCAGGCCGGGTTTGCGCCGCTGCTCACTGACTCACGGCTGGCTGGCCTGGCAGGCATCATTGAAACGCCGAAGAGTGATGACTTACACGAAGACCGGCAGAACCTGGCCAGGCTCAGGGAGATTGCTGACCTGGGATACCAGCTACAGCCAGCAAGCACACCAGGGATATCTGATGATACAGAGGGGACGTAGATGAAGGCGCGACTGTCGAAGTTGCTCAAAGAGGATGGGATCACACTCGCGGTCGTGTTGGCCTTGGCCATCGCCTACATCGTCCTGCGTACGCCTGGTGACACGTTTGCCTCGGTTGAGGAGTTCGAATCAGGTCTAATGACTGGGAAACCGACAGTCGTCGAGTTCTACTCCAATACCTGCAGCATCTGCCTGGTCTCGAAACCGAAAGTGGATCGCCTGGCATCTGACCTGGAGGCGCAGGCCACAGTCCTGCGCCTCAATGTGAAGTCTGGTACGGGCCGAACGCTGGCCAATCGGTGGCAGGTCTCTGGCGTGCCAACGTTCTTTGTGTTCGACGGCGCTGGTGTAGCCGTCTACCGAAGGGCAGGCGCGCCAGACTCCGATGCCATCAAGGCAGCGGTAGCGGCGGCGCTAACAGCAGCCGACTAGAGGGTCAAGCCCGGGAGGAATGCCATGGTGCAGGCCAGGGATGTCGCTCTGATTCCTGGTACGCCTGGTCAACCACCACTTCCACTCGTTCGTTACCAACTCTCTCACCTCACAGGCGTCTCAGGGGTATTTGCCGAGTCGGCAACAGAGCCGGGTGACATTGTGCTGGTCATTGGCGCGAGCACTGGCGTGCCCGTGGCAGAGGTGGCGCGCGTTGGGCGCCGTGTTCTTGCCGTGTACCGCAACCCGATCGAGCTTCTGCGTGCACAGGTGGGACTTGCTCCGTGTCCTGTAGAGCAGGCGCAAGCAGCACTGACCCAACTTGGCGACCTACCGAAGTCAGGACGGCCCCTGATTTCGCACCTCACTAATCAGTACGCATCTCGTTGCCCGCACTGCGGCGCTCCGGGTGTGGCCGAGTGGTTCTCCTGGGACCGCGACGCGGCAAAGCCCTATGCCAAGCGTGTGCGCTGCCGGCGCTGCAGCGACACGCACGAGGGCCCTGTGGACGATGAGGACCTGATGACCGCCGGGACCTATCCATCGCACGAGGGGCCGTCGTATCATCTCGCGCTGAGCCGCGCGGCGGCGGTGGAGGGCAGTACACCTGAACGGATCGCTGAGCTCGTCCAGCTCTATACGGCTCGCAACCTGGCCGGTCTCATGGATATCCTGCACCGCCTTCCCCAACTCCGGCTGCCCACAGAGGTCCGCAGAGTGATGATAGCACTGATCCTCGAGACGCTCGATCGTTGCAGCAGCCTCGTAGTAGCTGGTGCCCCGGAAGAGCGTCCTCGAAGTCTTCGTCCGCCACAACGTTTCCTGGAACGCAATGTCTGGCAGATGCTTGAGCGTGCCCTGGCTACCTACGCAGAGAGCTTCGCGGCCACCGAGGCTTCTCCAGGCGTGGCGCTCCCCCCGCCCACTGATTCGCTAACGACCTTCGTGAACAGCGCGGAAGCCGGGTACCACTTGCTTGGCGAGTCGGTGCACGATCTTGCGAAGACTGCCGTTGCGGGAAGCGTCTCTGCGGTCCTCTGGGAAGTACACCCCCCCGACGCTGCCTATTGGGCTCAATCGGTTCTCTGGGCCTCCTGGATCTGGGGCGACAACCTCCCGGTCGGACTGCGTGGGTTCCTGCATCGCCGCAGGCTGGACTGGGAGTGGTACCGGCGTAGCATGATCGGAGCTCTTCAGTCGGTCCGGATGCTGGTGCGCCAAGGCGCTCCCTTGCTCGTCATCATCCCCGCACAAAACAGCATGGCAGTACGCACAATCATCCATGCAGCCAACGAAGCCGGAATGGGCATCGACCGCTGGATTTCCTGCGCGCCCCGCGGCGCGCGCATACTGCTCCGCTTCGACACGCGCCGCGGCGACACGGATACAGCCAAACAAACCAGCATGATGGAGTCGGCGGAACAAATCCTGAGGACCCGTGCAGAACCCACATCCCAGCCAGTGCTCTTGGACATGGCTATTGCACTCTCGGAGAACGCAGAGCTTCCGGACCTGCAAGTGGGACCCTCAGACCCGATCCGGCTGGCGTCCGGCGACCTGCTCTGGCTTTCAACGGATGACGACGTCGGCCCCCCGTTGGCGGACCGGATCGAGGACTGGGTGCTGGCAACACTGACCACACGAGAGCGCTGGCATCGCGACGAACTCATTGGTGTGCTCTACAGCGCCTTCAACGGCATACTTTCCCCAGAACCTGAGCTTGTCGAAGCCTGTATCAATGCCTACACGCAGATTGACTCCGAGGGAATGGTATCGCTTCGGGATGAGGATGAACCTGAGGCGCGACAGGCAGAGGTACGCCAGATTGCTGAGATGGTTAGCGACCTCGGCGTGCGGCTGGGCTACGTCGTCGCGCGAGATGCCAGGGGTGACGTAACCTGGCAAGAGTCAGGAGACACGCATTACCTGTTCCGCTGCGCGGCGACTGCCGAGCTCGGCGCGCACCTGCTCAAGTCCGCACCAGCCGCCCGCCAACGCTGTCTGGTAATACCTGGGGGTCGAGCTGCACTTGTTGCTCTCAAGCTACGGCGCGACCCGCGACTGAGCAAAGCAGCACGTGACCAGACCTGGGCCTTCATCAAGTACCGGCTTGTGCGACGCATGATGGAACTCGTCCACAGCCGTGCGGACATTGCAGTCTTCCTCGGCTTGGACCCCATAGCGGAACAGGCATTGACCCAACTGGCACTGCCAATCTAGA
>JAKJAE010000305.1 GCA_022707665.1 Chloroflexota bacterium | reverse complement strand
CCCTCGTCGCACAGATAGGTCGCCCTGCCCCGCACGCCCGCGATCATCCCCAGGTCCTCCGCCAGTTCCACCGCCCGGACCAGGTCACTGTGGGCAGAGCTATCTGTTGCGAGGAACGTGACGTGGGGAATGCCCACCGACCACAGGCGATCCAGGAGGGGGGCCATCACCTCAGGATCGGCCAGGGGCAACGAGGCCTGCAGCGGTGCGATCAATTGGGCGCCATAGGGAGAGATGGCAGCATCCTCGAGATTGTAAACCGGGTACGTGTCACTCGGTGCCGTGATCTGCGCGATGAGCGCCTTGACCCTGGCGACGTCGGCGCGCATCACGTCCTCACCCGCTCCGGCGAACGCGGCCTTGAGCTGTCTCACGACGTCATCGTCGGGCAGGCCCTCGAGGAGACCCTTGGCAATTAGAACGCCGGTCGGCGTCAACCGCGCCGCCGCCATGGCATTGGCAATGAGCATCCCGCTACCATCGTTCTCCACGCGCAGGTGAAAGCGCGCATAGGCGCCATCGGCCTCCTGCATCATGTGATACAGTCCCGGCCCAACGACGGGAGCATGCCACTTCTCCTGAGCACCACCCCACACCAGCAAGCGTCTGAGCCAATCCTTCCACATACACGCCCTCCTCATTACTCTGTCAGGCCATTTCTCGATACTTGCGCTCGAACAGATCCGGCTCATAGGCCGCCCGCCGGCCCGGACAGCTATCCCGCGGGCAGAGCTGGCAGCTCTCGAACCGCTCCTCTGTGGGAAACCGCACGCCCGAGACGGTCTTGTTTGGGATCATCAGAAAGCTATCGGTCAGCGTCACGCCGATTGCGGCCTGTGGATCGCCCAGGATCTTGAACAGCGGTCGCTGCTCGCGAATGGGCCAATCCGCCAATGAGCCTGGCGCCATCGTCGCCGTACGCCCGAGAGCGTAGCAGCTACTCAGATGCTGGATAAGCGCTTGAATAGCGGCAACCAGCGCCATCTCCTTGATCGCATCGACCCAGTACTGATGCAGCATATCGTCCAGGCTATCGCCCCATTCATGGAGCTCGCTCCCGCACGTCGCGACATAGGCGAACAGTCGATGCGCCGCTTCCAGGTTGACCCGCAACACCCGGCTGCTCAGCACGACGCCGCCATGGCTACCACGCGCGTCGATAGTCACGGAATCGTCGGTCTTCTCATCGATGAAAGCAAGCTTATACATCGCCTTGGGTCGAGCGATCGTCCGCGCCGCCTCGAAGATCTCCGTAAACTCGGGAATGTGCCGGCTTCCCTCCTTGATCCGAAGTCGCTTCGTCAGCGCGTCGAACGAAGGGTGAAACGCGATCTCGTCCAGTACGTAGGCCGTCTCGACCGTCTCGGTCGACTCTGTCTGTGTCATCTCCCGATGCCCCCAGTCACACACGATAGGGTGTTATGCGTGCGGGCGCCAGAGCCCGCGCAACAGAAAGATCAGGCCCAACCCGATAAAAAGGACAATGAGAACAATGCCGAATGCGCGCACGTACCGGATGGAATGGTCGGTCATCTCGTCCCCCCCGTTCAGTGTTCCGCAACCGGGGCCGCAGCCCCTGAAGCGCGCAATCGAGCACGCGCACAGCCGTGTTCCGCAGGACGTGTGGGGGCGTCACCGAGGCGGGCTTCCCGTTCCAGGCGACAGCCACCGCCACACATCTCCAGATCGGGGCAATCCCAGCACGCCTTGGGTAATCCGGCCTTCTCGGGAAACTTTCCACGATCCCGGAAGCTCAAGAACAACGCACTGTTCCAGATCGACTCCCAGGGATCGGAGAGAATGTTGCCCGCCGACACGTAGTAAGACTGGCAAGGCAGAACGTCACCGTTGGGCTCGATGCAGATCGAGTATTCGGCAGCATTGCAGCGTTTCGGCGCCAGACCGAGCGCCAGCGGCGAGAGCTTACAGTAGTCAGTCACCGTGTACCAGAGGAACCGCATCCCGAGCGTCTCAGCCTCGTCGCGCACTGCCGCAAGCAGCGCCGCCATCTCTTCAGCGGGAATGGCGTTGGGCGTCGCCGTGCCGCCGCCCGCATAGATGATACCGTTCATCGCAAAGGTCGTGAGTCCCAGGTCGTGCACGAAGCGGATCGTGTCCAGCACGTGATCCTGATTCTCACGCGTCACGGTTGTATTGGTGATGGTGTGCAGGCCGCTCGCCAGTGCATTCCGGATCCCCTGTACGGTCTCATTGAAAGCTCCCGGTGTGCCGACCATGCGGTCGTGGACCTCAGGAAAGCACGACTCCAGTGTGACCTGAACGTGGTTGAGCCCGGCCTCTACCAACGTCGCTGCCAGCCCCGGTGCCGACAACCTGCGGCCGTTCGTGTTCATACCCACGATCTGCCCCAGGCCATCGGCATATCGGATCACATCGGGCAGGAAGGGAAGCAGCGTAGGCTCACCGCCCGTCAGAATGATGTGGGGGACACCGATATCCACCAGCTTGTCGAGCACGCGATACCAACCCTCAACCGGCAGCGATTCCATGGCGAAGCGTTCGGGTTCGTTGTAGCAGTGAGGACAGGCATTGTTGCAGGCGTAGGTCAGGGCTACGTCAGCCTTGTACGGCGCGGTCACCGGCGTGCTAAAGATGGGGTGAAACTCGAGCTGTGAAGCCAGTGCACATGTGGGACAGTCATCTTGCTCTGACGCGATTTGCGCGACCATAGCGTACATCGCCGCGGTCGAGCGCTTGAGTTCGGACCTGGTCACACCACGGTAGTGGTGTGCCAGGCTCGCCACGGCCCGGGCCTGTGGTACCCCGTCAAGGGCCAGTTTGACCATGGCCACAGCCGTCGGATTCAGATGGATCACGTCCGTGACGTCAATGAAGAGGCTCCCTGCGCCATCCGGCTGGACACGCAGGTGAACACGCCGCGTCCCACCATGGATGTGGAGAGGGTAGGTGTGCAGGCCAGGCTCTGCCGTCGCAGGCGCCGCAGGACGGAAAGCTTGGCGAACGGACTCGAGCATGTGGGCCCAGCGGGTCTGGATGGTCATCTTATCAGTCTACTACGCGTCCGAGGCCCTGGGGGTAGCAGCGTCACGCCGCTATCGTCGCTGAACCTTCCAGGAAGCACTCTGACCTCCCGGAAGGCACTTTGCCAGGGGCACGCTATGACGCGGGGCGCTCACCACTTGGGGGCTTCTTCGATCTGATAAGACGCGCCGCAGTAGGGGCAATCCACGAAGATCGCGCCAGCCCTGACGACCAGATTCTCCTTGCTCAGGGCCCCCCCACAGGATTGACACTTCATCTGCTCGAGGTGCACGTCACCCGTGAGGTCGATCTTCTGCACGTGGGTAACCTGCTCGTGCTTGGGGCGGACGCGCGTCAGATAGACGAGCACACCGGCAGCGCCGAAAAGGATAATCCCCACAATCACACGAATGACCTGGCCTTGCGACCCTACAACGAACATAAGGCCAAAGAAAGCCACCACAGCCGCGATCAGGTAGGTCACAATCGTCATCGCGTTCTCCTTGGAACTCTGAATGCACCTAGTATAGCACGATGGCCCAGGGACAGGCAGCGAACCCCTCTTAGCCCTTGCGAGGGTTTCTGGACCCTCGCAAGGGTTCCGAACCCCCTAGAGCCCCGCCTGACCGGGGAGGCCTACACGCCCTCCATCCCCGGATGCCCCGGCGCGACCATGCAGATGATCTCCAGGAAGCGCAGGTCGAAGAACGTCTGCGCGTGCGTGGGCTTGAGAACGACCGCGGTGTCGGCGCCATGCCCGGAGCCCGCAACGGCAATGATCGGCGACCCATCCGCCAGCAGTCCCCCGTCGGAGGCCATCAGCGTGATCTCCGCCGCGACCTTCATCCCCTGCCCAAACGTGCGCAGGGTGAAAGCCATGATCTCATCGACCTGATAGGTGTTGAGCTTCTTGCGCACCGCGCGACCGACGCCACCAAACGCGTGCGTCGTGGTGAGCACCCTGGCGCCGGCCGCCCTGATCCGCTCGATGTTGGCGGGGTCGTAGGTGAAAGCGTAGGGCTCCTGAAACCCTGCCGAGTGGGTCACCGCGACGACATCCAACCCCACCAAAAGCTCCGCTGCACGCGCGCCAGTTTCACCGCTCGTCGTGGCGACGAGCACCGT
>JAKJAE010000304.1 GCA_022707665.1 Chloroflexota bacterium | reverse complement strand
GGAGCTCTCCACTAAGCCGCATGTGCTCTCGCGCCCGCGTGTCGTAGGCCGTCACATCGGCCTGGATGGCCTCCGCCATCTCGACAGCCGCCTCAATCTCCGCGGCGCGACACAAGATCCCCTGCGCTGCTTGGATCTGCGCCTCCATCTGCGATATCTGCTGTTTGGCTCGTTCGAAGGCAGCCCGGGCGGTTTGCAGTTCGCCCTCCTGACGTTGGATGTCACTCTGGACGTCTGTAATCGCCTGCTCCAACGCTGGCTTTTGTCTGACCCGGGCTTCGAGGTCGAGGACTGTCTGCGCCAATGGTTCAATCGCCCGGGTTTTGGCGTCGATGAGCGCTGCCAGCTGGTCGTGCTGAGCGGCGAGCTCGGCTTTGCGTTCCAAGGTCACCTGCAACCGCGCCTTGCTCTGCTCTACCGCTTGCGCCTGGGCCTTGAGCCCACGTGCCCGCTCCCGGGCGCGCTCCTGGAGCTTGTCCCATATGTCTAGCCCGAGGATCCTCCCCAGGGCATCCTTGCGCTCCGCGTCGGTCATGGCCGCCGTGAAGGAGTCGGATTGCCCCTGGAGGACCAGAGCGGAGCTCGTGAAGGTCCTGTAATCCATCCGCAGGGTCTGCTCGATGGTCGCCTGGGTCTCGGTGATCGTCTTGCCACTCAGGGCGCGCCAGCCGTCATCGAGCACGAAGAGCTCAAGCACGCTCTTGCCCTTGGCTGCGTTGCGGGCGCGCACCACCCGGTACATCTGGCCCTGCAACCTGAACTCCAGATCCACGCGGGCCTCGGCCTCGCCGCGGGTTACGTAGTTGTCGAGATCCCGAGCGCCGCCCTTGGTGCCCTGGCCATACAGGGCCCACGTGAGGGCGTCCAGGAGCGAGCTCTTGCCCGCCCCGTTATCGCCCACCAGCGCTGCGCATACGACGGGTTCGAGGTTCACAGAGTCGTCTCGGTAGGACAGGAAATTGGATAGCGTCAGCTTCGTTGGCTCCATCAGCTGGCCGCCTCCCCCGTCAAGAGAGTCGCCACGGTCCGTAGGGCACTGAACTCGTCCCGGAGCGCGTTGAGCTCTACTCGCTGTGCGGCGACCGCGCTTTCACACTTCTGCACAGCGTAGCGCTCCTGCTCGGTCTCCAAGGTCAACTTGGCCTTGCGCTCCTCCGCGTTCTTGCCCTCCAGGCCAATGAGCGTCAACGAGACCTCCCTTGCGACCAAGAAGTCGCGTGTCCGCTGCGATTCATCAACGCGCGACAGCAACTGCACATCGGCCTGCTTGATCTCGCCCGGCAGCTGTACGAGACGCGCGATTATCTCATCTCTGGTCATGCGCTCACCCCCTTCTCGAGTTCCGCGATAATGCCCTCGGCCGCCCGCTGGACAGCCTCCGCACGCTCGGGGACCACGTCGCCTCTCTGCGCGAGGTATTTCTGAAGCGCCTCCACGGGCTGCGTTGCCTCAGTGACCGACGCGTCCCTGGCCCTCTCGCCGCGGATTATGTCAGAGTTGATGCCGGCTATATGATGAGGCTCGGCCGCCAGGAGCTTGCGGCGGACATCCCTGGTGTCGACCTTCAGCGCCACGTCGAGCGAGCACCTATAGCGCACGCGAACGACAGCGTCCTGCACGCTCTCCGCCTCGCCCTCGGTCAGGCCGGGGCGCTCGATCCAGTTCTGGACCGCAGCATCGCCCCGAAGGTCTATGGTGTAGAATCGTCGCGCCGGCAGGTCGATCCACTCATGCTCCCTGGTCTCGGAATCCCACACCCAGCAACCGCGCGGGTCGCGCTCCTCGCCGAAGTCGCACCTTTGGAGAGCGCCGGCGTATGCCGTGAACGGGGCGTTGGATAGGACCTGCGGCTTGTGAATGTGCCCCATGAGTATCGCGTCGAAGCCCATAGCCGCCAGCTCGGAGTACGGCAGGGCTGGTTCGCCGCTGCCTGCCATGATCTGCCCCGATGAGGTCTGCGCTCCCACGAGGGTCCAGTGCCCGACCAGCACTCGGGTATCGCTGGTCGACTGGGCGCGGAGCCCCCGGGCAATGGCCAGCAGATGTCTCGACATGGTATCCGCTGCGTCGGTTGTGTCCTCGGCGTCGGCTGACACGGCAGCGGAGCGCATGAAGGGGAGGACGGCGAAGTCGATACCCGCGACGGTCACCGCGCGGGGTTGAGTGATACCCCATAGGCCGTCCGGCCCGCCCATTGTAGCCAGGAGATCCACGGGCCCGGGCTGATTCGACGCGCCTACGTCATGGTTGCCCGAGCACCCGATCACCTTGATGCCCCTGTATTCCAGGGCCTCGAACAAGGCCGCAACCTCCATGATCTGGGCGGCGCTGGGGCGAGGGTTGATGAAGTAATCGCCGGGGAAAACCACGATGTCGACGGCCGCCCTCTGCGCTGCATCCACAAGGTCGTCTGCGCATTCCCTCCACTCCGCCAGCCGGGAGTGGACCCCATCGGGGCCCACCTTCCCGTAGTTGGCGTAGTAGCAGTGGAGATCGGGAGCGAGCATGATTCTAGGCATTGGCTGCAGCTCCCTTCTGGCAGCCGTAGCAGAGGGGCCGGCCGAACTTGTTCTGGCTGTAGGTGAGCACCTTCTCGGTGACGCCCTTGCCGCAATCGGCGCAGGTGGCCACGTGGGGCGCTCTGGCCGGCGGGGGTTCAGGGGGCGCGTCGGGCCCAGGCGCCTGATCCCCGAACAGCGTCCCGCTCTCGGGCGGTGCGTCGTCCTCCGCGTCGTCGGGCTCACCGGGCTCCCCGTCGGGTCCCTCGTACGAGCTGTCCAGGTCGATGTGCGACGCGTCGATGACCTCCGGTGTCTGCGCCGCGGGCAGGGCCTCAAACGGCGCCGCCATGGGCGCGGACGCAGGACCCAACGCGGCCGCGGGCGCGCTCTGTCCGAACAAGCTGGCCATCGCCTGCACGCCGTGCTCGATGAGCGCGGATCGGACTGCCGGGTCGTTGTAGTCGGGGCTGAAGTCAATCCGAGGCACGATGAAGGGCTTCTGCAGCTCGGCCTGGGTGTACTGGCTCTTGATGCCCAACGCCGCCCTGATCACCCGGAGCATGGCCCCGGTCTCAGCCCTCATCAATTTGTTCTTGCGCCACTGGATCATGTTGGCGCGCACGTTTGTCTCGATGTATCGCGACTTCTCATCCTCGGCGAGATGGTACACGTTTCGATCCTGGACCTTCCGCCACTCGCCCTTGTACAGCTTGACGTCGGCCGCGCTGACGCCGCCATCGGCCTTCTTGGCGTACTGGTCCCGGATCTCGTCCTCGATGACCTCTAGGTCGATCTCCTTGTTGGCCAAGATCGGTTGCCAGCTGCCATCGGGCAAGCGGATAGCGCCGACGGCTTTGTAGCAGACGTAATCGCGTGTGATGTTGACCGCGCCGCTCTCGCGCCAGTTCCAGACGATGCCGGCCGCGGCAGCGATCCGCATGAGCGCCGGCTTCGCCAGGCAGTAGAGCGGAATGGACTGCCGCGTCTGTGCGTTCCACCGCGACCCGACGTTGAACACGTCGCCGGAGTCCGGATCGGCGCTAACCGACACGATGCTCGTCCTGGCCGCGTGCCAGGGGCTGACCTGTTGTATGTCTTGCGTGGGGACCAGCACGTTCGCTGTGCTCGGGTCCCACTGAGCTAGCTGTTGGCTCAATCGAAATGCCTCCTCTCGTGTTCTCTGGAGGCGCCTCCACCGTTGACGCACAGCGCGACTGTGGTAAGATGGAGGTGGAAGCGCCTTTTGAAAACCGCTTCACCGAACCGGCTGCTGCTGTCCAGGCTCGTCAGCCGGTATCCTCATTTCTGCCTGCGCGATGGCCCAGCACTCCGGGCCGTATCCGCGCAGCTTGCTCCTCGCGTTCGTCAGGCCCCGATGGCACCGTTTGCACCTGGAATGGTCCTCGGTCGTCTCCTCAACGGCGGGCCAGGGGGTCACAGGCGAGTCCAGGACCTCGGTTATGGGCTCCATGCCGTCACAGATTGCCGTCGCTCTACTGACCATCCTCGCTACCTCCTCGCCTTGGCCCACAACTCTTCATGCCACGCCTTCGCGTCCCTGATCATCGCCGGGATCATCCACGTCACGAGCGCCCCGAGGGCAAACGCCAGGATCGCCGCTAGGCCGGCATGCGCTCTGCTGATCGTCTCCACTCC
>JAKJAE010000303.1 GCA_022707665.1 Chloroflexota bacterium | reverse complement strand
CAACGGCAACCGCCGCCACGATCCCCATCGCAATCAGCTTACCCTTGCCGGCACCAGCATCGACTGCCTTCCTCGCAGCCTTCGCCGCTGCGCGGGCGGCCTCTTTCGCCATCCCCGCATCCTTGAGATGGAGCACAATCTGACCCGCTGCGTTCCTGACCACGCCGCCAAATATCCTGAGTTCCCCATCCGCGAGGCCCAACGCCACCCAGTCAGGGATAGCGAAAGTCTTTGGCAACACTGCTACGTCCACAACGAGCCCCCTAGCTGTCTGTAGATATTGCTTGTGTTACGCGCAAGACGTCTGTCTTTCTAACGTTTGATGCGCGTCAGCCGCGCCCGTTGTCCATGGTACGCAACAGAAAACGCCGGATGTCGGCTGCACGCGCTTGTTCGACGAGTTCGCCATGGACTATTTGATATGCAGCGCTTCGTACCTCTTCTGAGCAGCCTCTACCATTCGCGGGGCCTCATAGATGTACTCGGGCACGACGTAGGACAATGACCCAAGGAACGGAATCTCTGCGGGTATCAGCGAACCCAAGTCTGCATGGGCGCCAACGTTTCTAGACTGGCGAACATTCTGGGCCATGTCAGCCAGATTTTTCGGAATCTCGCCCTTCCCCGCAAGATCCTCCAGACGCTTGTGCAGCGTATCGCCCGCAGCGCCCCTATCAACGCATACAGCATCAAGGGCGCGCCCGAGCATTGCTGCATATGCGTTTGGCGACACCTGGGCAACGGCGCGCGCTGCCTCATATTCCTGCTGAACGAGACGCGGTAGTGACGAGAGTGTCTTGCGTTCGGCAGGATACAAGACGGTCGGAAGCCAATCCTCCTCGTCCATCCCATCGTGGTAGAAGCCAGCCCGAATCGTCGGACGCTCACACTCCGAGCAAATGAGTACCTCACAGACCGTTCCGTGCTCCGGCACAAATGCGTCCTCATTGTCTTTAGCGTCTTCCACGCTGCCAGCGATCCGCATTGGACCCATGTTGCCGCAGTATCGACAGGTTTGCGAATCGGAGTAGTTCGTTGTCCGCATGACGCCCCCGTCGTTCTCGAATAGTGTGCCTGTCTTCTCCTCAGTCAGTCGAAACGTCTCAGCCAGTCAGTAGCGGCTCGTCCGTTCGGCTGCACGGCGTGTTAGGCGCAGTGACGTTACCTAAGCCAGCCTGAATCATACGCGCGTCCCCGGGCCGAGGTTACTACAACCCGTGTGTGAAGCGAATAGCCGCTTCGGTCTCAAGCGCACTGGTGTGGCGCGAAGAACGACGGACGATACGTCAGCAAGAGAGAAGCCATGCTTCTCCAAGAGGGAGACCACGAAGCCACGCCGTGCAGCCAGAGCTAGGCGGAGCGACTGGGATTCCCCCGCGTTGGGAGGATATGGCTGCTCAGAGAGTAGATTGATCTCAGTTGTGTGAGCGCCGGCAGCACGAAGAGCCTGCGCCAGATCGGGCGAGACATAGGACACATCGCTCGCTGCGTGATCAGCAATACTGTGAGCGACGCCTGCTGGATCAGCCTGTTCTGGCATTGCTTGCGCCCAACGTGTTGCGTATGAGCAGACACCCATGACCCTCATAGCCGTTCCAGCTTGCGCGTCCTGTTCGATGCGCCTGTTCGACAGCTGGCCCGAGTCGGGGACGGCTCAGTCCGGGATCACAAGGTAGAACGTGCCACATCGGTCGCAGATCCAAGTTCGCTGCCACTCATCCATCCCTGCCGCCATCCGACCAGCTGCTTCTTGGTTAGCTGGCGCATGCAGTAGATGATCACGACCGCGCCGCCACCTAGCACGATCAGCGCGAACGCGCTTCCCCAGGCGCTGTCTGCACTGCCGAACTGACCAACTAGCACGGAATTCAAGAACGCGTAGACGAAGAAGAGAACGACGTACAGGACACAGCCATGGGCGATGTGGTTTGGCTTCTTGGGCGGTGCGGCCTTCTGTGCCAGGAGACTCTGGGACGTGCCGGAGGTTCCCGCCACACCCAGGCCCACTGCCCCACCCAACCCCACGCCCCCACCAACGGTAGTGGCGTTGACACTGCTGGTCTGCGAGGCGTGAACAACACTGGCCTTATGAGCCTCAGTGCTACCGCATTTCGGACACGCGTTCATTTGCTCCTCCTCCCCCCTGGAGACGCTGGTTCCCGTCCGTCTGTCGAACAACAACTACCGGTCTGTGTAACTCCGATAGGCGGCTCCCGGGTGTCCGTGCAACAACACCGACACCACCCACGAAGATCGCTGGAAGACCGCGTCCATAGCGGGATGGTCGCTCCCCGCTCGGCCCATCGTACCGCGATTGGCCAGACTGTATAAGCCGCTCTAGGTCAGGTCGAGTGGACTGCGGACGCCCTGCCCTACCCTGTTCAAGACATGGGTGTAGATAGATCATGGTGGTGCGCAAGTCCTTGTGACCTAGGAGTTCTTGGATGATGCGGATGTCGTATCCCGCCTCCACCAGGTGGGTGGCGAAGGAATGCCGGAAGGTGTGGCAGCCCACGCGTTTGGTGATGCCTGCTCGGCTCACAGCCTCTTTCACTGCCCGCCGGACGATGGTCTCATGGATATGATGCCGTCCCTCTTGTCCCGTCTTCGCGTTCTTCCAGCGGTTGGCCTGGAGAAAGACCCACTGCCGGCGCCACTCAGCAGAGGCGTTCGGGTACTTGCGATCGAGGGCGTCAGGCAGCATGACCCGGTTCCAACCATCGGCCAGGAGCGACATCGTGCGCCTAAGCCCAATGAGGTGGCCCGCGCCGCAGACCAGGGGTTTCCGCAACCGGCCGGCGATAAGGCTCTGCCTCCCCATCAGGTTACCTCGGGGGCATTGGTGGCTTCATCCGGACTGCTGCCTTATTCGGCCGCGCCCACGGCTCGCGTCAGTTCTTCTCAGGCCGTTGTGTCGAGCGGAATACCTCGAGGAACTCAGTCGGGGAGAGGACCGACACGCCGGCGACTGCCTCCGCTGGGAAGTGGGCCAAATTCCCAGTGACAAGGTGCTCGGCGTCCGAGGCGAGGGCCACCTCTAGGAACGGTTCGTCGTCGGGATCCGGTAGTCTCATTCTTAAGGGGATTGATGCGGCCTTGTGGCCTGTGGTTTGGATGTAGTCAACAAGCGCGGCCACCACGTCGGGATCGAATCCGAAACGTGGTCGAAGGAGCACCTCCTCGTATTCCGTGAGCAGTCGTGCGTCGACACAGAGACGAACGGCCCCTGCGGAGACCATTCTCACGATCTGGGCGGGAGGACCGAAAGGGGAGAGTAAGCCGGAAACGAGCACGTTGGTGTCGAGGACGATCCTCAAAATCTGCGTGCTTGTCGCGTGGCTGCAATTTCGGCTTCGATCTCCTCGGCGGAGATGGCGTCAGTCCCTCCTGCGACCGAGCGGCGCTGCATGGAACTCACCGCCTCGATAGCCCGCGCCTGGCGGAAGGCCGCCAGAGACTCCTCGAGGTTGGATTCATTTACGGTGGCGAGGATGGCGATGGGTCGGCCGTTGCTGGTTACAACCATCTCGCGCTCCTCGGGCAACTCACGCCAGATCTCGGCGGATCGGCCCCGTAGGTCGCGCACACTGACGAACTTCATAACTGACCTCCTTCGCGTATACGATTGTATACATACCTGTCACTCATGACAAGCCATAGAGGGATTTGCCTTGGGAAACCACTCAACGTCGTGACGCATGAACGACGACAACCAGCGTGCAATAACACACCCCGCACCCTGCACTTTGTTCCTTGATGCGCTTCTCACATCATGCGGCGCTTCCGCCATACGCTCGGTGCGCTTCTTAAGCGGGCTCAGTCCAAGGACCCTTTGAGAATGACGCCCCCACGCCGCGTCATCCGTATCCTCCTTCTCAAGCACCCACCGCTCCCCCCGACTCGCTGAACTCGTCGCGCCGACTTAGCGAGTGCGGGTTTCTCGGGAGTGTTGCCTAAGAAGTGGGCGCCCGGAAGCTTTTCCCGTGGTCCGGATCAGCCTATCTGCAGAAGGCACCACTTCTCTGAAGGATGTGCCGGTGACAGACTCAGCCACCGAACTGAGGCTTTCGACCGTGTAGGTATCCGACACACCTATGCTCTCCCCTGCACCGCACGCAAGCACGCGCTTCGCCTCTCCCTTCTCGTCCAGGCGGAAGA
>JAKJAE010000302.1 GCA_022707665.1 Chloroflexota bacterium | reverse complement strand
GCCGTTGTCACGGTTGGCGGGTGTGCAAGGGAAGGTGGTGACATTGCCGGTCCAACTGTGGCGCCCACGCCGACCGCCACCGTAGTGCCTACAGCGACCGGTGAGCCGTCGGTGACGCCCACGGCCGAACCCTCGCCTACGCCAAGGGCAACCTCAACGGTTCGCCCGACGGCGACGGTGACGCTGACACCTACGCCGCGACCGCGACCGACAGCGGTGCCTCTGTCGGTGTTGGCGACGCAAGTCCCCGAGTTGGCCCCACTGCTGAACAACCCGGAAGTGGATATCGCCTACAACCAACTGGTGGCTGCCTATGCCCAATATGGTCAGCAGGGCGCTGTTGCGGTCGCCCAGCAGGCTGGACTGCTCACGCCAGAGGGCGACATCCGCATCGACCTGGTATTGGATGGACCGGCAACAGAGGAGACACTGGCTCGCCTCGCCTCGATGGGCATCAGGGTGCTGGGAACGCAGGACAACCGGGTCCAGATCGCCGTGCCTCAGTCGCTGCTGCTGTCGAGCGCACAGCAACCGGGCGCTGCCTTGAGCCAGCTATCGGGCATTGAGCATGTCACGGCTCTGCTGCCGCCGCAGTAGGGTACCGAGAGATCAGATCACGTCATGGGGGAACAATGAGGGCAATGCGTTTTCGGTGGTGGCTGATTGGGGCAGGCCTGCTGCTCCTGGCGCTGGGCGTGGTGCTTGCGTTCGTGTTGCTTCGGGGGGCCCGGGGCGGCTCACCTGCTGGGGAGGTTGCTGAACTCATTGCGACGTCCTCAGAGATAGACCTGACGATGCCTCCGTCGATGGTGGAGATCGCTGCTGAGTATCCCGAACTGGAACCGATACTGAATGACCCGGAGTTGGGCGCGGTCTACAAGGAGTTCCTGATTGCTTACCAGGAAGGCGGTATGGATGCTGCCGTCGCGTTGGCCCGGGAGCGTGGGCTTCTGACCCCGGATGGGGAAAGCCTGCGGGTGACACTGGTGCTGGACACGGAAGATTCTGCCGCGCTGGTGGAACAGCTCGAGGCGGTGTCGACGTCGTCAGCGCCTACAAGGACAGGGTGAACATCTCCGTGGCCATTGTCCTGATCCAGCAAGCGCTGGCTGCCGAAGACGTCAGGGGCGTCTTTCAGCAGTTGACGGAGCTCGATCACGTGGTTGCCGTGCGCCTTCCCGGGCAGAGGTCCTCTGACCAGGACGATCCCCAACGGGCGCCTGACCGGCATGGCCAGACCACCGAGGGTGAGGGGGTGGGCGTAATCAATGCGGATGCCTGGCATGACGCTGGCTTCACCGGCGCTGGCATCCGGATCGGCGTACTGGACCTGGGTTTCTCGGGTTACGAGGATCTGTTGGGCTCTGAGTTGCCCGTGTCGGTAGAGATGGCGACTTTTGGCTGGTACGATGATGAGGAAGTCCATGGCACTGCGTGCGCCGAGATCGTGCACGAAGTTGCGCCTGGCGCGGAGCTCTTCCTGGCGTGGTACGATGGCAGTGATGCGGCGATGGGCGAAGCCGTGGATTGGCTGGTGTCACACGGTGTGCAGATCATCACGCACTCAGCCGGGGGCGCCGTCAGCCCGCGGGATGGGACGGGATGGGACGCACGTCTGGTCGATGCGACCACGGCCCTTGGTATCCTCTGGGTCAATTCCGCTGGCAACGAAGCCGATGTGCACTACCGCGAGGACTTCGCGGACGTGGATGGTGATGGCTTCCACGACTACGCGCACGGATCATCATTGTTGCCCATTCAGACAGGGGGGTACCTGCGAGTCTTTCTCATCTGGCAGGACGACTGGGATTATCCCACGCAGGACTACGAACTTGTGATCCTCGACGGTGACGGACAGGTTTTGGCGAAGTCGGAGGAAGCGCAGGACGGAAGCCCTGGCCAGCAGCCTGCTGAGTATCTTGCGCTGGACGTTGACGATCCCATTGTGTACGCTGCCGTCTATGCGTACGACATTGACCAACCCGCAACCTTCGACATCTTCGCCGCGGGCCCCGGTGTTGAGGTCGTGGGAGCCGTGCCTGCCTACAGCGTCACCGCACCTGGCGACGCGCAGACCTCGCTCACGGTCGGAGCTGTTGCGTGGGCTGATGACACCCTTGAGTATTACAGCTCACAGGGCCCGACCAACGACGGACGACTGAAGCCTGAGATCTCGGGTCCGACACGTGTGTCGGGCTACACCTATGGTGATGAGGGCTTCGATGGCACATCGGCCTCGACGCCCCACGTCGCAGGTGCTGCAGCGCTCGTTTGGGAGGCGTATCCAGCACTGACACGGGAGGAGTTGTACGACTATCTCATCAATGCCACACGCGATCTGGGCCCGGGTGGCCCTGATACGGGGTACGGATTTGGGCGACTCTCCTTGCCAGACGCGCCTCTCGGCGTGATTGGCGGACCAACACCAACGCCGGAGATCGTTTCTGCTCCCGATCCAGGCGGTTCATCGTTCGCCACAAGCACACCGGCTGCTCCGATTGTGCCGACCCCCGTTGCATTCACGACACCGGAACCCCGGGAGGAGCCGCGCAAGAGCGTTGGTTCGTTGCTCGTGGCGCTCGTGGTCCTCGCCGGGTTTGGTCTTGGTGGCGGAGGCCTCTTATTGATCGGTGGGATACTCCTGGTCGTTGACCTCAGATCCCGGCGGAGGGGCGATGGCCGTGTTGCCAGACCGCCGTCGCAACCTGCCCGTCAGGCTGTCGGCAGCCCTGTCCAGCAGCCTGTTGCGCGTCAGGCCTCCCCACCTCCGGCGGCGCCAGCCGCGTCTCTCGGAGCGACCCAGATCTGGATGTCGGGACCCGACGCGGCCAGTCCGGTTCCAACGCCGGTTCCCACCACGGTTCCGACCGCGGTTCCTACCGCGTCGCCTCAAACTGACGCCGATTCCGCTGCAGCCGCGTCGTCTGTGGACCTTCGTTGTCCGTCATGTAATGCACCCGTCCGCCGCGGCGCCCGCTTCTGCCCTACCTGTGGCCAACGCCTCGATGATGACCAAGCCGTCAGGACTTGTCCAGCCTGCGGTGCACGTCTGTCGCCCGATAGCCAGTTCTGCACCGAGTGCGGCAGGCCCGTGTAGGGTAGCGTGGTGCCGGGCGGTATCGCGCCGGCATAAACTGTGATGTGGCGTTGGGGAGGTTAACTGTGAGGTCATTCGATCTGCTTTTCGGCTGGCTACGCAAGCGTCGCCCTCAGGAAAACACGAACCCGGACCGTGCCAGAACCGGCACGCAGGAGTTGCCCCCGGTGGCGCCCGGACAACGTGATACCTGCGCGCCCACTCAGCCAATGGCTCCGGCCAACTCGAGCCTTGGCTCGGGAGGAGGCCATGGGCGACCGGCCCGCCCTCCCACTGGCCCGCCGGTGGGGGTGTGCACCGATGTCGGACGGAGACGGGCGCTCAATGAGGATAGCTATCTGGCCCTGGATCTAGGGAGAGGAAATCAGGGGGGGCCTGCGTTGTACGTCGTCGCAGATGGGATGGGCGGATATGACGCAGGTGAGGTTGCCAGCGGACTTGCGGTGCGGGTTGTGGCTGAGCTTGCGCGTGAGGCGACGGCATCATCGGTGAAATCGGGAGACCCCGGCGAGCAGGCTCGACTATGGCTCAGACACTGGGTCGGCGAAGCAAATCGTGCCGTTCACGAGGCCCGTCAGGCAGCGAGCTCAGAGATGGGGACGACCCTTGTCGCTGCGCTGGTGATGGGCGCCACGGCAACGATCGCGAATGTCGGCGATAGCCGCTGCTATCACGTCGGACCGCACGGTATCAAACGTGTGACGGTTGACCATTCGCTGGTCGAGCGGTTGGTGAGTGCCGGTCAGATCACCCGCGCCGAGGCGGAGGGCCATCCCCAGCGCAACGTCATCTACCGTGCGATTGGGGACAGGGCTGAGGTCGAGGTCGATCTCTACGAGCAGTCGTTGGCTGCCGGCGAGGCTCTGCTGCTTTGCTCGGACGGCCTATGCGGCATGGTGCCGGACGAACGAATCTATGCGATCTGGACGTCGGCTGCCACGCCTCAACAGGCCTGTGACCGCCTGGTGGCGGCAGCCAATGAGGCCGGCGGCGAGGACAACATCACCGTCGTCGTCGTCCCGGGACACCAAGAAGTCCGGTCTGGAGGCTCATACGCTGGGTAGGGGGA
>JAKJAE010000301.1:3940-4180 GCA_022707665.1 Chloroflexota bacterium | reverse complement strand
CTGCCATCGCCCAGAGCTACAGCTTTCGCGTGCCGGAGCTGAAGCTGCAGGTGACTGTCCAGCCCGATGGGTCCGCCCGGCTGGCCTACGACATCACGTTCGAGAATGAAGGGACCCCGATCGACATCATCGATATCGGGCTACCCCACAGCGATTACAACATCGGCACGATGTCGGCGTCGATCTATGGCGATGTGTTGACCGACATACGGACGTCGGAGTACATCGACATCGGCGTGG
>JAKJAE010000301.1:0-3875 GCA_022707665.1 Chloroflexota bacterium | reverse complement strand
CCTCACTGCGGATCACGCCCACCTGGTTTGAGGGGGGATCGGTCCAGGGATCGAGTTACATCGGCATCGCGGTGCATCTGCCCGAAGGCATCGAGCCCGACGAGGTCCTTTACCAGCAAGAGCCGTTCACGTCGAAGGCGCTCTACCAGGATCATGCCGTTGTCGTGTGGGAGTGGCCCGAGGGACGGGCGACACAGGCCTATCAGGTCGGCGTTTCTTTCCCGCAGCGTGTGATGGATCGCGTGATCAAGCAGTCGCTGGGCGATCTGGTGCGTGCCTGGCTCGAGGACAATCCCGGGGCGGCGATGATCCTGGGCGGCCTCAGCCTGGGACTGGCGGCGCTCCTGTGGTTCCGCTTCTCCGGGGGTACCGGGTGCATTGTCTATGCCATCCTGGCAGCAGGGTTGGTGGTGCTCTTCGTCTCATCGCCGATCCTGATGCTGCCTGCCATCCCGATCCTGATCGCGTTGGTCATCACCAACGAGGTGCGGCTCAAGAAGAAGCCGAAGCACACCTACCTTCCCCCTGTGGCCCAGGTCGAGGGAGGGGGGATCAAGCGTGGGTTGACCGCGCCAGAGTCCGCGGTGCTGCTGGAGCTGCCGCTGCACAAGGTGTTGACGCTCGTGATGTTCGGGCTGTTGGAAAAGGGTGTGCTGGAGGTCGTCGAGCGCGATCCGCTGACCGTCAAGGTGACGGACCCGTATGCTACCTGGAATGATCAGGAGGCGCGGCGATCGCTCAAGAAGCGCCATGGGATGCGGGCCGCTGCCGCGCAGGCTGCGGGAACGACGCTCCACGCCTATGAGGATGGCTTCCTGGATGAGCTCGAGCGGCATCCCGGCAAGGCGGTCGAGGCGATCGATTTTACGACTGCCATGGAGAAGCTCGTGCTCAGCACGGCGGCAAAGATGAAGGGGTTCGACCTTTCGGATACCCACGAGTACTACAAGCGCGTGATCTCGCGTGCGATGGAGCAGGCCCGGTCGATGGGTGAGGTCAACGAGCGCGAGAAGTACCTCGATAAGTATCTGCCGTGGGTCATGATGGACGAGAGTTATCCGACGGTTCTGACGCACGGCGGCTACAACTACTGGCCGATCTGGGCGCGGCCCTTCACCAGGTCCGCAGTCTCATCGGGAAGTGTGCCCTCGCTGGCAAGCCCCCGCCCCAGTTCGGGCAGACCGTCTACGCCGGGCAAGACGTCGTTCGGTGATGTGGCCTCGTCGTTTTCCGGGTGGGCCGAGTCGACGATGGGTGGGCTGGCGACCGCCATTATGCCGAGCTCGATGAAGCTGCCCGGCGCTAGGGGAGGGTTCATCGACCTGAGTGGTGTCGACAAGGTCACCGGCGATGTGTTCCAGGCGCTGGCCAAGTCGTCGAGCAGCGGCAGTCGCGGGGGAAAGAGCGGCGGTGGGTGCGCCTGTGCATGTGCGGGCTGCGCGTGTGCGTGTGCGTGCGCGGGGGGTGGGCGGTAGGGAGGAGGCGAGAAAGCGAGAGGGCGAGAAGGCGAGAAAGCGAGAAGACGAGAGGGCGAGGGGGGCGGATGGAATCGGGGAGTTTGGCGCTGCCTGAGGCGGGGTTGCTGCGGATGCAGGCGGAGTGGTTGGCGCCGGCGCGGGCCCAGCTCTTGCGACAGGTAGGCGTGGGACGGCGGCGGGAGGTGCTCGACCTGGGCACCGGGTATGGTGCCGTCGTTCCCGAGTTGGTGCGTCGATCGCGCGGTCCGGTGGTGGCACTGGACCGCGTTTTTCATGCCCTGGCACGGGGTGAGGACTTCCGTGGCGCCGAGCGCGTGGCGGGGGATGCGGTGACCCTTCCCTTTGCGTCGGCGTCGTTTGATTTGGTGTTCTCGCACCTGACGCTTCTGTGGGTGGCGCCGCTGACGCCGGCGATCGACGAGGTGGCGCGGGTGCTGCGCGTTGGTGGGGCGCTCGTAGCGCTGGAGCCCGATTACGGCGGGATGATCGAGTATCCGTCCGAGGTTGCTACGCGAGACCTATGGGTCAAGGGCCTGGCGCGCGCTGGCGCCGACCCTTATATTGGGCGCAAGCTGCCCGGCCTGTTGGCACGTGCGGGTTTCGAGGTGCGGGTCTCCCTCTTCGATACGCTCTTCGAGCCCAGCGTTACGCGTTTTGCGTTTCTCCATGATCTGCCGCTGTTGGGTGAGGAACGCGCTGAGCTGGAGCGCGTCGAAGGGGCGGCTGGGGCACGCGGACCGTGGGCTGAGGTCGCGCACTTGCCGTTTATGCTGGTGACGGCGGTGAAGCGAGAGGGCGAGTGAGCGAGAAAGCGAAAAGGCGAGAAAGCGAAAAGGCGAGAAGGCGAGAAGGGGACGGAGGGCTGCGGTTTGTGCCAGCACGACGGTGTGCGATATGCGGTTCGGAGCCGGGGCGTCCTGGCAGGGATTGCGGGGGCTCGTTAGTTCCAGAACCCTTCGCAAGGTGCGGAAACCTTGCGAAGCGGACGCCTGTAACAGGAAACTGTGAGAGCCCCGGGCGCAGCGAGGGGTGGGAGATGGAGCGGGATGGCACGGCGCCGATGTGGCGCCGGGAAGGCCGTGATCTCTCTCTGCCCTGGAAGCACCGCGTCTAGCTGGTTGTCTGGGTTGCCTCTCGCTCGCCTTTCAGCACTGCCTCCAGCGCCGTGATCGCTACTTCGATCATGCTGTCGTCGGGCTCACGCGTGGTCAGCTTCTGGAGCGCCAGGTTGGGGGCGATGACCAGCCGGACGATGCGATTGTCCTTATGCTTGGCGGTCAACCGCAGGATCTCGTAGGAGATCCCGGCAATGACCGGGAGGAGCAGCAGCCGCGATGCAATGCGCACCAGTAGTGCGGGCTTGCCCAGGGGGGCCAGGACCAAGACCGAAATCATCACGACGATCAACAGGAATGCGGTGCCACAGCGTGCGTGCTGGCGTGAGTGTTTGCGGACGGCCTCCACGGTCAGGGGATCGCCGGCCTCGTGGGCATTGATGGTTTTGTGCTCGGCGCCGTGGTAGGCGAAGACGCGCCGGATCTCCTCGGCACGCGCGACGGCGGCGATATAGCCAATCAGAAGGATCAAGCGCACAGCGCCTTCGACAACGTTGAAGAGGAATGCCTGCTCCTTGACGATCAGGCCGGCGATGAAGGAGGGGAGCACCATGAACAGGCCGATCCCAAGGACCAGTGAGAGCGCGCCGGTGATGATTCCCGTGGCGCCGGACATCGAGAAGTCAGGGTCTTCCTCCTTCCCCACCACCTCAGCCGAAAAGAAAAGAGCGCGCATCCCCAGGCCGAGCGAATCCCACAGAAGTGGCATCCCGCGCAAGAAGGGGATCTTGCTGATCGGGCCGCTGTAGAGCCCACTGAGAGGTTCCTGTTTGACCACGATCTCGCCATCCTGGCGGCGCACCGCAATGGCAGCATTGTGCTTGCCGCGCATCAGGATGCCTTCGATGAGCGCTTGCCCGCCGTAGGTCTCCCCCAACGGTTGCCGTTCGACCTGAGTTTCTGACATGGGACTCCTATTGGCCTGGCAGCCCCCTGCGGGCAGTGTCCCAGGCAGCGATGATAGCGCGACGGGCCAGGACTTCGGCCATGGCAATGCGGTACTCGGCACTGCCGAGATAGTCGGATGGCGGCTCGAGCTCAGCCAGTGCCGGTTCGAGCGCAGCGGTGATCCGGTCGGTGGTGAGCAATTGGCCGCGGAGTACGTGTTCCGTCTTGTGCAGGCGGGCCGGTTGGGGGTGTGCTCCGCCAACGGCTACCCGTAACGTCGTGGGCAGCCCTTCGATGGCTTCGACGTAGGCCGCGGCACAGACGATGGGTTTGTCCCTGGGCGATCGCCCCAGCACTTCGAAGGCGGCGGCGGTGCGCGCCGGCGGGCGCTTGA
>JAKJAE010000300.1 GCA_022707665.1 Chloroflexota bacterium | reverse complement strand
CGAGTGGTGCAAAGGCTGGCTTCGTGAACTGGTGCGAGTCACCAAGCCATCTGGGTCGATCTTCGTGCACAACATCCCGAAGTGGCTGACCTACTACGCTTGCATCCTGAACGACATCGCTCATTTCAAGCACTGGATCGCGTGGGACGCGATGAGCAATCCCATCGGCAAGACTCTACTTCCAGCGCACTACGGCATACTCTTCTACACTAAGCAGCTGAAGGGCTACAAGTTCTACGAGATTCGCGCGCCACACAGGCGTTGTCGAGTCTGCGGCAACTATCTGAAGGACTACGGTGGCAAGAAAGACCAGATGCACGCGTTTGGCGCGCTGGTGGGTGACGTGTGGACGGACATTCACCGCATTAGACACAGCGTTCGCCGCGACGACCACCCGTGCCAGCTACCGATCCCTCTGCTGGAGCGGATTGTGCTAATGAGCACTGATCCAGGAGATGTCGTGCTTGACCCGTTCTTGGGTACCGGAACAACGGCGGTGGCTGCCAAGGCACTTGGTCGCCACTTCGTCGGGATTGACCTCGACCAAGCGTATGTGAACCTGGCGAACAACAAGCTCAGCAAGGTCAAGGAGACTACGTACCAGGGCTTCCATGTGTCGTACTATCTGCGTGAGATTCAGAGTATCCGAGATGTTGATGCCGCCTCCCTGTTTCCACACCAGCTAACCACAACCGAGAAGAAGCGCAACCAGGCGAATGGTGGCAGCCCACAGTCTCTCAAATACGATACGGCAACTAATGTGGATACTCAAAGAAGGCTACTCCAGAAGCGCAACAGGTATGGAGCTGATAGCCGTCTCAGCCCATCGGCTGGCAAACAGCCCGACGAGAACTGATCGCAGGGTCACCCATCGCCGGCGCTGCACGGCGAAGCGACGTGGTTCCGGCGGCGAAAGACTCACCAGAGCCCGCGTCGCGCCCAGGTCAGCATCCATACTCGGTCGTTTCACGACTCATGTGCTCGCCATACCACTCGCGCGCCAGACTGGGGTGTGGAGAAATCCCAAGATGCCGCACTCCTAGACCATCGCGTTACACCTTGCCGTTGCACGACTATCAAGTGCGCTCAAGACAGCGACCGCTTCACTCCAGCTCCCACACGCTTGAGCATCTCGAAGCTGAGCAGGAGGCGACGTCGATGGTGCATCTACCCGGGCAGAATACCTCCGAGGCAAAACTCGGCGGCCGGCAAGGCACCAAGGAACTCTGTGTCTTGTTGGGAGCGGGCTTCTCTAGGTGGGCGGCAGACCTGCCAGTCTCAGCCGAATCGTTCGACTTCGCACTGGAACCATTCGGAGTACGAGATCGACAGAAGTTAACGACCATCCGGCTGGAGAAAGCGAGCTGGGATGAATATCACCCTCAGGCGACAGCTGAGCAGTTCATAGCGGATGCACTGCGGTCCGAACATCGTGTGAGATCGGCACTGCTTTGGTACATCGTCCGACGCGTGTCCGATCCCTACATTTGGCGGGAGTGGCAGTCGGGCAGATGGCGTCGCCAAGTCCTGATGATCGACGAGAACAGACGGTTTGCGAGTCCGGGAGTGACCCTTGCCCGGAGCTTTCTTGTTCATTTGCTGCCGCGGCTTTCCGGCATCATCAGCACAAACTACGACATGCTCGTCGAGTACGCGCTCGGCACGCGATTGTTCAACTACGGGCGGCGTGGCGAGGTGTTGGCCGGGCGAGGACCATACCCCATCTCCCAGTGGCGCAACCCGGTGACGCTGACAGGGTATCTGGCTTTCGCCAAAATGCATGGCAGCACATCGTGGGGCATGGACAAGCAGCGCTACACTGACGGTCGCCGTGGCATCACCGGCGATGCACTGATTGTGGCCCCATCGCCAGAAAAGACGCCCCCCGCAGCTCTCGCGGCAGAGTGGAGATTGGCAAGCCGGATTCTCCAACGGGCCGAAAGCATCTTGGCCTTCGGATTTGCTTTCAACCCGTATGATGAGGCCCTTCTCACGCATCTCCGAATCAATGGTGACGGAATCAGGCGCGCAATCTTAGTTGACATCAATCCCCAGCCAAGTCGCGCAGCCGCAGTATTCCCGCAGGCGAGCGTGCGAGTGTTACGCCCTCCAAATAGGGAAGCACCGTTGGATGACTGGCAGTCAGAACTGGCGGCCTTGCTCGGGTGGGGCTAGTCTTCCTTGCCCCCGACCCCCCGCCCCGTGCTATTCTCGCCTTACGACCCACCGAGAGTAGACCCGGCTATGCCGCGAATCCGACCCCTCGTCCCCACCGCCCGGCGCGCCCACATGCTAACTCCCGCTCGTCAGAGAAACTGCCCATCGTTCGCACACGCCGGTTGATGGTCTTTCAGGGAAGGCACGGTGCTACCACTTGAGGCGACAATGGTCTTGCGTAGACTGTGCTCGTCTCACAGGCAAAGACCAAGACGCCGAGCTGATTCTTCCCAATCGGTTCGGGTCGCTCTATAATGATGCAATCGGTCCGCTCGGACTGCGACGTGTGTCGAGAACCAAGGCCCTGGCTCTGGGGTGGTTTCCCCAAGGGCATCCCTGACAGGACATCCCCGACGACACGTCGCCTTGACACGCTGGTAAACCGTAGAATCTCGCGACCTTACGGAAATGAAAGGCGTCGCTGGGTCACACATTCTTCCTGGAGGATACCATGGCACAACAGAGCGCGAAGTCTGACGGCCCCCACTACGTTGAAGCCCTTCGGACCCTTTACCAGCTCTGGGCAGAAGAGAATAGGGTGAAGACGCAGAAGCTGACCACGTACTTCACAGCGCAGTCTATACTGCTCACCGCTTTCAATCTCGGTCCCGATTCCCGCGCATTAGTCGCAGCCGTCGGTGCGGCGTTCTGTCTGGTGTGGTTCTTCTCGATTGGCCGGACGATGGCCTTCCAGGACATCTGGAAGGAGAAGATTGTGAGTATTCTGCGAGTTGCCCCCATCTCGGTGCAAGCGGCGTTCGATTTCTACCCGACTTCACAAGACAAGAAGAATCTGCCGTGGTACGGGAGGCTATCGGCAACCTATGTTCTACTCTGGCCCCCGGCAGTAGGATTCCTGGTCTGGCTTGTGGCTCTCGGATTCGCAGCGGCGTGAGCGTGTCGCCAGGGGGTGTGTTGAGGCATGACAGATAGGGCCATCGTGCGATTCGATCAGCGTGATCGGCGTCTTCCGTTGGTGCTGAGAACCGAAGGGCGCGTGTTTCGGCTCAAAGTCCGGCAAGGTCGGCACACCTACGTCGATCGTGCCTGCGAGCCCCTGTTGGGTAGCTCACACGCCGTGCTGGAGTTCGAACCGGAGGGACATGAGCCTACCATGATCAGCATCGGGGGGCGCGCCTATAGGCTTCATAGGGAGCGCCTCTACATCCCGGAGGTGATGTCTTCGTCGGAGGTGGAGTCTCTCTTTGATTTCCTCGCCAACACTGGTTACGAGGAACGATTCCTGGACATTGCGTTCAACTCTCGAGTTTATAGCCGCCTCTACGACCTGACCGTGAACCGCCGCAGCCAAGGCATGTCCCGTGTTCTCGACCTTGGTAGCGGGACAGGCGTTGGATTGGACGCGGCCTCCGCGTGGGTCTGTCCCCTGAGCTTGGTTGGCGTCGATGTGTCTATGGGCATGGCGCGAATTAGCCGTAGGCGGGGCCTTCCCACCGCTAGGACGGGTTTCGACGACCCTCTCCCGTTTCGTGCGGGGTGCTTCGATGCGGTAGTCATGGCTTTCGTCTCCAACTTCTTCAGCGACACGATGCCCTTCGCCAGGATCCTGCACGTCCTGAGGCCGGGCGGCAAGCTTGCGTTCAATCTTTACCGTCCTCCGAAAGGATTCAGGGAAGATGCTCTGCGGTCGCTTAGCGAAGCTGGTTACGTCGGCGTCGGCTTCGTCGTCGAAACGATCCGTTCGACACTGACCACAAGAGACATCTGCTTTGTATTCGCGCAGAAGTCGCGGGCTGCGGCCGAACCTGATGAAAGCATAGATCCCAATCTGCGACGATGACACGGTCCTGTGACCGCGAATCGCAATCCGGCGAGTGCTGCATCTAGCCGCGAATTCTCCCACGAGCCTGTCTCAGGTCACCCCCTGCTGGCCGGTCACCCGGGTGTCTTTGCGCACCTCCCCTCTTCCCCTTGCCCCCCTCCCCCTCCCCGTGCTATACTCCCCCC
>JAKJAE010000002.1:13020-29771 GCA_022707665.1 Chloroflexota bacterium | reverse complement strand
ATCCTACACGACGTTTGTCTACAGTGATCTGAAGACCGACAGGAACGAGATCGACGATACAGCGGCCCTGACCGTCGCCGTCACTGTGACCAACAGCGGCCCGGTTGCCGGAGCCGAGGTCGTGCAGCTCTATGTGCGCGATGTTGAAGCGTCGGTACTCCGGCCTATCAAGGAACTCAAGGGTTTCGAGAAGGTTCATCTGGCGCCTGGCGAGTCTCAGACGGTAACCTTCCGCCTGGGTAAGCGCGCCTTCGCCTTCTGGGATGAGACCTTGTACGACTGGCGGACCGGGGCATTCGAGATCCTTGTCGGGTCCTCGAGCCGTGACATCCGGCTTGCGACGATGATCACGGTCAAGTCCACGACGGCCATCCGCAAGGTCTACGACTGGAATAGCACCCTGGCCGAGATCGCTACCCATCGGATCGGCGAACAGGTCATCGCAGCCGTCAAGCGCCCTCTGGAGGCCACGCTCGGCGCATCCGAGGAGGGGAGCCCGCAGTCACGGATGGTCGAATCGGTGCTCTCTGAGTTGCCGCTGCGCAATCTGGTCGCCTTCAGCGGAGGCCGTTTCTCTCGCGATACCGGTCAGCTTCTCCTCGACGTCTTGAACGGCAAGCGCAATCCGCTGGCGCTGCTCAAGTTACTGAAGCAGCTCTTCTGATGGTGACCGGGGCTCTGCCCCGGCTTAGCGGGCGCGACGGGGCGAAGGGGGACGTGCCGTCTCAGGGATGCGCGGCGTAGGACGGCTCTGGAGAGCCGTCCTACATCTGGCGGGTGGGCAGCGGTCAACGCCGGGCAGGCGGTTCGGCAGGAGGTAGCTATGAGCGAGCGTACAGCGATCCGGATCTTTCGGGGCATGGGTGCCTTCATGCTACTGCTTGGTAGTGCGGCACTGGTGATTGCGCCACTGGAGATGATCTGCTTTACGTGGTTTTCCGAGGGCGGGCGCTTCGGCTATGAGGGATTCGGTTTCGGGTCCTTCATGTTCGGCAACCTGGCGATCCAGATCCTGAGCTATTACGTCATCGCGCTTCTGGCCATTCCGATCGGGGCCTATCACTGGATGCTGCGTCGCTCGATTCGGCCCGTGATGCTGGCGCTACTGCGCATCTGGTGGATCCTGGGGATTCCACTGTTGCTCGTCTTCCTCTTTGTCCTACTGGCGAGCAAGACCTTGACCCTTGGCGTCGCTGTCGTGGCCTTCGCCCTGGCGCTCTTGTCGTACACCGTGTTGCCCGCCATTCTTGGGCGCTTCTATCGCAGCGAGAGCGTGGGCCAAGTGCTGGAGCGCAATCATCCTGGCCCGGCCAGAACGGATGTCCTGGGCGTTCCGGTGCTCACCGTTGTTGGGTTGGCTGTTTTCTGGCTTCTGGGGCTCCACGTGCTCCTCTTGTTCCGTGGTCTCTTTCCGATACTCACCGGGTGGACCATAGGGGTTTCGGGCCTAGCTCTCATCGACGGCGCTATCCTGACCTTGTTGTTACTTCTCTGGGGAGTTATGCGCCAACGCCGCTGGGCGGCATGGGGGACGCTCGTCTTCTTTGGCGTTCAGACTGTGTTCTGGGTTGGGACGCTCATGCACACATCGTGGCCTGAGCTGCTTGAGATACTCGCCTTTCCGCCCACTGAGGTCGGGATCCTTGATGGAATTCCGCTGCAGGGCTGGCACCTGGCAGCCCTGGTGGGATTACCACTCGTAGGGACGCTTGTGGCTAGCGTCGTCCAGTTGCTTCAAGTGGGTCAAAACCGAACGATCCAGGGATAGCGCCCTGCGCTGTTGCTGCCTCATCTCCACTGTGGGCCGCTCCGGGGTTTGGGTCCCCTTTGCAAGACTCACCCAGTTGCTCGGTCGAGTGTGAATCGTTTGCCCGGGGCAGCCTTGACAGGCCTTCGTCGCTTCAAGATGGCCACCTTGTGCGATCGTGCGGCTGGGGATTTTCCATTTTTCGCGCTCTGCTTCGATGAGTATTGACAATCTGTATATAGTGATATAGACTATAGATAGTGAGTACTTACTCCTTCCTATTTATGAGGTGTTGAGAAGACATGGTATCCGAGGCTGAGGTTCTTGAACGACTGCGTGGCGTGATGCATCCCGAGATACAGCAGAGCCTGGTGAGCTTGCGACTCATTCGAGGTATCACCATTCATGACCAGACAGTGACTGTGGGATTGGCCTTGCCCTTCAAGGAGATTCCCATTAAGGACGACCTGGTGCACAGCGTACAAGAGGCGGTGGGCGCACTTGACCCCCACCTCTCCGTGAACGTAGACCTTATTGAGATGGCTCAACATGAACGCGCGGCCTTTATGGCACAGGCTGAAGGCAGGACGCCTTCGGCACGCGTCGTCAACAAGGTTTCGCACGTGATTGCGGTGCTCAGCGGTAAGGGCGGCGTGGGCAAATCGTCGGTCGCGGGTCTCCTTGCGGTGGCGCTGCGGCATCGTGGGCTGCGCATCGGCGTGCTCGATGCCGATATCACGGGCCCCAGTCAGCCCAAGCTGTTTGGCCTTGACCAGCACCCCCTGATGAGTCCCCTGGGGATACGCCCCGTTGAGACAGGATTAGGCATCAAGGTGATGTCTATCAACCTCTTGTTGGAGAATGCCGACCAGGCCGTCATCTGGCGCGGGCCAATGATCAGCAAGGCCATCAAACAGTTCTGGGATGACGTGGTGTGGGGCGACCTAGACTGCCTGGTGGTCGATCTGCCGCCCGGGACATCGGATGCTTCTCTGACAGTCATGCAGTCCATTCCACTCAGCGGTGTAGTCCTCGTGACCTCGCCGCAAGACCTTGCGGGGATGATTGTCCGCAAGGCTGCGGGGATGGCAGCACAGTTGGGGGCGCCGATCCTGGGTCTGGTTGAGAACATGAGCTATGTCACATGCCCGGACTGCGGACGCACGATAGAGGTGTTCGGTCCCAGCCAGGCAGCGGCGACGGCTGAGATGTTGAGCGTTCCGTTCCTGGGGAGGTTGCCCCTGGACCCAGAGCTTGCTCGCAGCTGCGATCTGGGAGGCATCGAAGCGTACAGGGGATCTGATTTCGATCCCATTGCTGACCACATTGCGGCCCTTCTGCCCAACCTCCAGATGACGTTCAGCGCAGAGGCTTGACGGGGAGTCATCAGCGGGGTGCTCGCTCACTGAGAGGAGGCCTGAGACTATGGGGCGCATCTCTGCACAGGTTAGCCTCTATCCACTGCGACAGCCAGACATAGGTCCGGCGATTCGTGAGGTCGTACGAGTGTTGCACGACCACGGGTTAGCGGTCCAGTACGGTGCAATGAGCACCCTGGCCTGGGGTGAGGCATCCGAAGTCTTCGGTGCCTTGGAGGAGGCCTTCACGGGGGCGTGCCGCGACGGTGATACGGTGATGACCGTGACGTTCTCCAATGCTTGCCCACTGCCCGGGAGTGCCTGATGCGTTGCCAGCGCGCTCAGTGCTGATGACCGGCGCAGGTTCAGATTGGCAACCGAACCCCGCGGCCTGACGGACGGCACCTATGGGTTTCAGCCAGGGGATCGCAGCCACGTACGAGGCCTGGTACGACACGCCCTCGGGCAGTAGAGCCGATGCGCTTGAGAAGGCGACGTTGTGGCGGCTTCTGAGACACTCTTGCGATGTCCACAGCGTGCTTGAGGTGGGCGCCGGCACGGGCCACTTCAGCCGCTGGTTGGCCGCTGAAGGTCTGGTAGCCGTGGGCCTGGATCTGTCGCCTTCTATGCTGACAGTAGCGCAGGGACTGGATGGCGTCGGCCTGGTGCAGGCAGACGCTATGCGGCTCCCTTTCGCTCGAGGTGCCTTCGATGTTGTGGCGTTCATTACGACACTCGAGTTCTTGCCTGAGCCAACGCATGCGCTCAGAGAAGCCTTAAGGGTGGCCCGGCGTGGCCTTCTGTTGGGTGTGCTCCGCCATAGTTTGTTAGCCGTTGAACGACGGTTGACCGGCTTGCGTCGTCCCTCGGTCTATCGTGGCGCACACTTCTACAGTGTGGGTGAACTGAAGCGTCTTCTTCAGTCGCTGGTTGGTCCGCAGGCACGCGTTGTTTGGGACACTACGCTGTTGCCTCGATTATGTCCTTCGGGACATCGTTTCCCGTGGGGCGGATTCATCGGGATGGCATTGTGGAAGCCTGGTGATGAAAGGGTAGACAGGCTGCCTATGACACCAAGCGACAGGGCTGCGTCCTCGCGGTCTGCTATAGGTTGTGCGGCCCGCGAAGGGACTGGCGCGAGCTCTCTTGAGAAAAGGGAGCCTTCATGTACATGGGCGGCCCAGTCCACACGTTCGGTGTCAGAAGAGGAGCGTCGCGATGAACCGCTTTGCTGATTGGGGGTGGCCAGTTCTCTCGGTTCTCTTGGCGTTCGCTTGGCTGTACACCGTGATCCAGTGCCGGCGGAAGTCGGCCACAGCCGATTCCGCCAAAGTGCCGGCGTTCCCTCAACGCGCTGATGCGGAGGATCTGCTGAAGGCCATCTATACACTGGACGTGACGGGGGGCTGTGTGAGTATTCGCGATGTCGCCCAGGCAGTCTCCCTTCCCGAAGCGCTGGTGAGGGAAGAGCTCAAAGGCCTGCGTACGTTTGGGTGGCTCAAGTTCGGTTCTGCAGACAGCCTATGTCTGACGGAGGAGGGCCAGTGGCACGCGAATGATCTCATCCGGGCGCATCGCCTATGGGAGGCCTATCTGGTTGACCGTCAGGGTTTGGCACTTGAGGCCGTGCATGCTGAGGCTGATGTACGTGAGCACACTACGACGCCGGAAGAATTGGAGCGTATGGATCGTGAGCTGGACTATCCTGCCTGGGACCCGCACGGGCATATGATCCCGGCCAGGAGCGGACGGCTCACATCCTCAGCGACACGATCGCTGCTGGAAGAGGCGACACCGGGGCGGGTGTTGCGTGTGGTCGCCCTTGATGATACGTCAGAAGCGTTGCTGGCACAACTGGTTGCCCTGGGGCTCTATCCAGGCGCCACTGTCGAAGTTCTGGAGCGAGAAGTTGCCATGTTGCGGGTACGGGTGGATGCCAACGTCATGCCACTGGCTGCGGCTGCTGCGCGCCACATCGCTGTTGTGCCTGTGCCCGCCCTGCCCCTGCCCTTGGAGGAACTCCCGGTAGGCAGCCGTGCCCAAGCTGTTGAGATCAGTGGGAGCGGCAGTCATCAGCGACGCATGCTGGATATGGGTTTCGTCCCGGGTGCAGAGATCTATGTGGTCCGTAAGGCTCCCCTGGGTGATCCTACTGAATACCGCGTCAAGGAGACCTCGATTGCGCTGCGAAGAGAAGATGCTCACTCGGTTCTAGTTGAGGAGATTTCTCGTGGATAAGCAGTACACGATCACCGCCGCGATGGCAGGCAACCCGAATGTGGGCAAGAGCGCGGTGTTCAACGCACTAACGGGCGGACGTCAGCATGTCGGTAACTGGCCTGGAAAGACGATCGAGAGAGCAGAGGGCACCTTTGTGCATGGCGATCAGCAAGTCCGGCTTGTCGATCTTCCGGGTACCTATAGCCTGGCGGCGCAATCTCCAGAAGAAGTCGTGGCCAGGGACTACATTCTGTCAGGCGAGCCAGACGTTGTGGTCAACGTTGTGGACGCTACGAAGCTGGAGCGCAACCTCAACCTCACGCTGCAGGTGCTGGAGCTGACCGGCAAGGCCGTCGTCGCCCTGAACCTGATGGACGAACTTGAGAACGAGGGGTGGGAGGTCGATGTCGGTGCCCTTGAGGCGGCTCTGGGCGTGCCGGTCGTGCCAACGGTCGCTATCGAGGGCCGGGGATGCCGCGAGCTTATGGACGAAATCGTCAAGGTCGCAACGGGGCAGCGAAGTACCCACCCTGCCTCCGTCGACTACGGTGTGACGATTGACGGATACGTGCACGCTCTGGTAGCGGATCTGGGTGGACTTGGCCCGGTGAGCCGACAGCGCTGGGTGGCGCTCAGACTCCTCGAGGACGATCCAGAGATCGTCGCCGCCTTCGCCACAGGGGAGCATACGGACTGCCTTGGGCCTGAAGGAACGACCCACATCCCCCTACAGACCCGTCAGGCTGTACTAAGCAGGGCTGTCCGCATGCGAGAGGGAGCTCGACCGGATGCTCGCGTTGAGATCGTCCGTCGGCGCTTTGAGCTTGCGCATGAGATCACCCATCACGTCGCACGCCGTTTCCGGCCTGCTGGGGACAGTCTCACAGAACGTGTTGATCGGGTCATGACACATCCGATTTGGTCCTGGCCGATTATGGCCGCGATGCTCCTCGTGGTTCTCTGGGTCACTATTCAGGGCGCTAATGTCCCCTCGGGCATGTTGGAGGGCGCGTTTGGTTGGCTGGCTGAACAATCGCGTGGTGTCTTGACCCAGTGGAAGGCGCCCTGGTGGCTTGTGGGGCCCCTGGTTGATGGGCTGCTTGTCGGGACCGGGACGGTCATTGCTGTGATGCTTCCGCCCATGGTGATCTTCTTCACGGCCTTCAACTTGCTGGAAGATATCGGCTTTCTTCCACGTGTAGCATTTAACCTTGACCGTCTGATGCGTGTTGTTGGCTCACAGGGTAAGCATACGTTGGTGGCCATGATGAGCTTTGGCTGTAACGTGACGGGTGTCTTAACCTGTCGTATTATTGAAAACGCTAAGGACCGAATCATCGCAGTGGTCACCAGCCCATTGATCCTATGTAACGGTCGCTTCGGCGCTGGACTGGCGCTCATCATCCTTTTCTTTGGCGCCTCTGCCTTACCTGTTACTGTGATCTTCCTTGGAATCAGCGTGGGCACGATGCTCTTGACGACCTGGGTACTGAATCGCATCTTCTTTCGTGAGGAGCCCAGTGGCTTCGTGATGGAGCTACCCTCATATCGCTTGCCGAAGTGGGGGCAAGTGATCTGGCGAACCCTGGTGCACCAGGTTGGTCACACGATGGGTCGCGCCATCTTGATCGCCGCGCCCGCTACATTCCTGATCTGGCTCCTGGGAAACCTACCCTACGGAGCCCCCTTTGAACAGACAGCCATCGGACGGCTGGTAGACGGTCTGTCGACGGTCGGTCGTCCCTTGGGGCTGACCGGAGAGATGTTGACGGCGCTGCTCTTCACATTGCCCGCCAAGGAGATCGTAGTCTCTTCGCTGGCCATGACCTATGGGCTACAAACGACGCTCGCGGAATCGGAGACCGTTCTGCAGTACCTGGCGCGCACCTGGAGCGCACTCACCGCCTTTTCCTTCCTGACCTTCTACATGCTGTACTTGCCCTGCCTCGTGACGGTATGGGCCACCTGGCGGGAGACCCGCAGTCTGAAGTGGACATTGATGAGTCTGGGATTACCGTTGCTTGTTGCCACTGTGATCACTTTCATTGTGTATCAGGGCGGACGCTTGTTGGGATTCTAGCTAGCCAAGGAGGCCTGCGCGATGAATGTTATCCTGTTGATCTTCGATTCGTTGCGGAAGGACTGTGTTGGGGCCTATGGGACACCGCCGTGGGGGGCCGTGGCTACGCCGCATCTGGATGCCTTTGCCGCAGAGGCCATCCGCATGACGCGGGTCTATCCAGAGTCGTTGCCGACGCTTCCCGCTCGACGGGCGATCTACACAGGACGGCGCGTCTTTCCTTTCCGCAACGGCGACTTTCGGCTCAAGGGGGATTTTGTGGGAGCGCCCGGCTGGGGACCGATTCCGGAGGAACAGGCAACCCTCGCCGAGATGCTCCAGACCAAGGGTTATCGAACCGGCCTGGTCGCTGATCTCTACCACATGTTCAAGCCCTCCAAGAACTACTGGCGTGGTTTCGATCAATGGAAGTTCCTGCGTGGACAGGAACAGGATCCGGCACGGTCTGGTCCTCGCCTTACCGACGAGGATATCGAGCACTGGCTCCCCGAGCAGATGCGCGGACGTGGTCAGGGCAGGATCGAGTTTATCCAGCGCTGTATCATGAACACGCTGGACTGGCGCCACGAGGAGGACTACTTTGCTCCGCGAGTTCTCAGAGAGGCCGGGCTGTGGCTGGAGGAAAACCAGGACGCAGAGCGGTTCTTTCTGACTGTTGAGTCATTCGACCCCCACGAGCCATGGCTTGTTCCTTCCCACTATCTGCGGATGTACCAGAAGGGAGACAGCCACGAGCAGGTGATTTCGGCGTACGGCGACGTATCGGAGCTCGATCCGTCGCTGATCGCGCGGACTCAGGCTAACTACAGTGCTGAAGTCACCATGGCGGACCGCTGGTTTGGGCACTTCATGGAGACAGTGCGGGTCTTGGGCCTCCTGGATGACACGACAGTCATTGTCACCTCCGATCACGGTCATTCATTGGGTGACCGGGGCTATATGGGGAAGCGTGGGTATCCGTCGATGCCCGAGGTCTACGACGTACCCCTGCTGATCCGCCTTCCGGGTGCGCGGAGCGCCGGAGTTACCAGCGATGTGCTTGTGCAGCACCACGACCTTACGCGTCTGGTCCTTGAGGTGGCCGGGGCTGATGTGCCAGATCCGATGGACGGTTTGCCCTTCCTTGAGGCAGCACTGAGCGGAAACCCTGGCTTGCGCGATCACGTCACCGTTGGCTGGGGGGGCGCGGTCACGGTGATCGACGATCGCTGGTGGCTCAACTGCAAGGTCGATGGCAGGGGCGTGCTGCTCTATGATTTATCCTCTGCGGATCCGTTTGCTCGTAACTGCGCCAGCGAGCAGGCTCCCGTTGTCGATCAGCTCTTTGCTTATGCAGTTGAGGACGCCGGCGGAGAGTTTCCGGAATGGTTGGTTGACCTAGCACGGGGTGCAGAGGATGCCCCCGGCTGCAGTGATCTGGCCGCCCGCACGCCCTAGAATTCGAGGGAGGGGATGTCACGACCCATACGTCAATGGAGCCGTTCCCACGGAGCCATGTGGTTCCTGGAGCCTACGCTATTGCTGCTCCTGCACTTTGGAGAGGCCCACGGGTATACACTTATCGAGCAGTTGGAGGACTACGGCCTGGGGAATCTGCAATCCAGCATCATCTATCGTACCTTACGGGAGATGGAGGCGAGCGGTTGGGTCACGTCAAGCTGGGACCCTGATGGGAAACAGGGTCCACCAAGAAGGGTCTACCGGCTCAGTGGACTCGGTAATGAGATCCTGGAGGACTATGTCGAGGATCTGGAGCGGGCCCAATCCCGGATCGGAGGTCTGATTGAGGCCTACCGACGACACATCCGTGAGGACCACTCAGACACATCAACGAGTATCGCGCGCGACCTGTGAGTGAGGTGAGAGAATGATCGCTTTTGGTCCGGTTCCATCCAGGCGACTGGGACGTAGCCTCGGCGTCAACAATATCCCAGCCAAGATCTGTAGCTATTCGTGCGTCTATTGCCAGCTGGGGCGCACGCTCACGATGCAAGTGGAGCGCCAGGCCTTTTATGCGCCTGAAGACGTCCAGTCGGCTGTCGAGAGCAAAGTCCAGAAGGCGAGGGACGTTGGCGAGTCCATTGACTATCTCACTTTCGTGCCGGACGGGGAGCCGACGCTGGACCAGGGACTCGGTCGCGAGATCGCGCTGCTACGACCGCTGGGCATTGATATCGCCGTCATCAGCAATGCTTCGCTGATCTGGCGCGAGGATGTAAGGGAGGAGCTCTCCCATGCTGACTGGGTCTCGCTGAAAGTCGATGCTGTGGTACCGTCGATCTGGCACCAGGTGGACCGACCCCATGGTGCGCTGATGCTACCTTCAATCCTCGAGGGGATGCTTGAGTTTGCGCAGAGCTTCAATGGCAAGCTGGTGACCGAGACGATGCTGGTCAGAGATCTCAACGATAGCGAGGCGCACCTGCGAGAGGTGGCTGACTTCCTCGTACGGCTGAACCCCGCCTGTGCCTATCTCGCGATCCCAACTCGCCAGCCGAACCATGGGTCCAGTGGCCCGATGAGGCTACCATCAACCGCGCCTATCAGGTGCTCAGTGAGCGACTCCAGCACGTCGAGTATCTGATCGGCTATGAAGGGAACGCATTTGCCTTTACGGGAGACGTGGAGGAAGACCTCTTGAGCATCACGTCGGTACATCCTATGCGAGAGGATGCTGTCAGGGTCTTTCTGACCAAGGCTGACGCCGGGTGGAGCGTAGTCGAGAAGCTGGTAGCGCAGGGTCGCCTGGTCGAGACGCGCTATGGCGAGCACCGTTTCTACGTGCGGTGCCTCATGAGGAGCCGCCACCCTTAAGATGGAGGTGACCGCAGTGAAAGAGGCAATGCTATACGAACGCCTGCCAGATGGTAGGGTGCGATGCAACCTGTGTGCCCATCGATGTATCATCGCCGATGGAAAGAAGGGTGTCTGCCAGGTACGCGAGAATCGCGGGGGTACCCTCTACAGCCTGGTCTACGGACGCGTTGTAGCTCGGCATAGCGATCCGGTGGAGAAGAAACCGCTCTTCCATTTCTATCCGGGGTCCACTGCGTATTCCGTGGCCACACCAGGCTGCAACTTCCGCTGTTTGTGGTGTCAGAACTGGGAGATCTCCCAGATGCCGCGCGAACAGCACTTGGTGCAGGGCGAGCAGCTGAGCTCAGAGGAGATCGTTGCTGGCGCGCGCGAGGCTGGGTGTCAGAGCGTCGCCTATACGTATACTGAGCCAACCATCTTCTTCGAGTACGCCTATGACACGGCGCGTCTTGCCCACGACGCTGGTCTCACCAATATCTACGTGACCAATGGCTATATGACCGGGGAGATGCTGGAGCTTTTCAGCCCCTACCTGGATGCAGCTAACGTGGACTTGAAGGCATTTCGCGATGCGACATATCGCAAATATGTCGGAGCAAGGTTGACGCCCGTGCTGGACACGATGAGGACCATGAAGCGTCTGGGTATCTGGCTGGAGGTGACCACGCTGGTCATACCTGGGATCAACGACGACGAGCAAGAGCTCCAGGACGCAGCGCGGTTTGTCGCTGACGAGCTGGGCGTCGGAACGCCCTGGCACATCAGCCGTTTCTTCCCGGCGTACAAGATGACTGATGTGCCCCCTACGCCTGTTGAGACGCTGGAACGAGCCCGTGAGATTGGCCTCGCTACAGGACTGCATTACGTCTATGTGGGCAATGTTCTGGGCGAGGTCCGCACCACGTGTCCTGGCTGCGGGAAGGTGCTGCTTCGACGTTCTGGCTATCGCATCCTTGAAAACCTCATCCAACCTGATGGGCATTGCCCGTTTTGCGGCAGGAAGATCGATGGCGTAGGGATGGGAGTAACTAGCCCATAGTGTTACTGGCCTGTGCGCTTTCCCCTATGCGGAGAGACAGCCCGGCGATCTGAGACTTGCCTGATATGAGGTGTGGTCATGAGTGTCAAGAGCATCGTTTTGTATCCTGAGGACAAGGAGATCCTGCGCGCAAAGTGCCGGCCTGTGAAAAGCGTCAGTTCATGGGTCAGGCAGCTCGCTCAGGACCTTGTGGACACATTGAACCACCATCCCGAGGGCGTTGGTCTTGCCGCGCCGCAGATCGGGGCCCACAGCCGTGTCGTGGTCGTCCGCCTGGGCGGTGGGCCCGGCAGCGAGCGCGAACCAGACGCGCCCATGCCGCTCATCAACCCAACAATTATCGAGGCAAGGGATGAAAGACGCGATTTTGACGGATGTCTGAGTATTCCAGGTCTGTATGGTGAGACCGTGCGCCCGCACTATCTGCGGGTCAAAGGTCTGAACATGGCAGGGCGGGTTTTTGATAGGGTATTCGAGGGCTTCGACGCCGTCGTCGTGCATCACGAACTGGATCACCTTGAGGGTGTTCTGTTCATTGATCGTGTCGAGAGTCTGGAGTATCTGTATCGTGTGGTCGAAGGGGATGATGGCCAGCTGGTACGCATCCCACTAACGCCGGTGACAAGGAGTGAATGATGGCCCTTCTACTGACACATAGCCATATCTATACGCCTGAGTCTGTCGGGGCAGGAAGTGTCCTGGTTGATGGCGGGCGCATTGAGGCGATCTACCGCCTGGGTGAGGCGCTGCCTGAAGTCGAGACACTCGATCTTGGCGGCGCAAGCCTCGGTCCTGGGTTCATTGACGTGCATACGCACGGTGGCGATGGCGTTGAGCTGATGGATGCGGGGGACGCGCCGATACGGATGGCACGCTTCTACGCTCGACACGGTGTAACCGGTTTCCTTCCGGCGACATTGACGGCTTCGCTCGATGCTATCTCGCGGGCGGTGGACAGTGCTCGCAGGGCCATGGCGGTGGATACTGGGGGGGCGCGCGTGCTTGGGGTTCATCTCGAGGGACCGTTTGTCAGCGCACAAAGACTCGGTGCACAGTCACCGGATTTCTGCATCCCCCCCACGCAGACCAACCTGGACCGACTGCTGGATGCGACGGCTGACGTGGCGCGAATCGTGACCATGGCACCAGAGGTGGAAGGTGGCCTGGAGGCAGTCCGACGCTTTACAGAACGCGGCATTGTCGTGTCCGTCGGGCACACGGTGGCTACGGCCGCAATAGCGCTGGCAGCCTTTGCTGCTGGCGCTTGCGAGGCAACGCACCTGTTCAATGGGATGGAAGCACTCCATCATCGTGAACCGGGTGTCGTCGGGGCCGTGCTGACCACCAAGGGGGTCCGAGCTGAGATTATCGCGGATGGTGTGCATCTGGCACCGATGACGGTACGCCTTGTCGTGGCAGCGAAGGGCCTGGACGACGTCACCGACTCCATGGCCGCAGCCGGTTGCGCGGATGGTGAGTACCTTCTAGGGCCAATGCAGGTCATCGTGCGCAACGGTGAGGCCCGCCTGCCATCCGGTAACCTGGCGGGAAGCACACTGACTCTGGATCGCGCAGTTGTCAATGTCGCCCGGTGGACGGATGCCGGTCTAGCTGGTGCCTGGAGGATGGCATCTCTCAACCCGGCGCGCCAGTTGAGGCTCGATACCCGTTTGGGGCGAGTCGCGCCGGGATACGATGCTGATCTTACGGCTATGAACGACAGGGGCGAAATCGTGATGACGATGGTGGGTGGTCGCGTCGTCTTCCACGCTTAACTTGCTCTTGCTGATACGATCTCAGGTCTCCGATACCTCAAGTCTCAGCGACCTGTTGTATGCTCGAGTTGGAGGCACCGCGATGGTAACGTTTAGTTTCGCTGCAGTCGTGTTGGTCAGTTGTCTTGCATGTTTGGTCACGGCGGCGGGAATCTACGCCATCAGCAGACACGAGCCGTGGGGGCGCGCCCATTCCGCCTACTTCATGAGTTTTGCGGCAGGTGTGTTGATCTCCGTCTCTTTCATGCACATTATCCCAAGAGCTTTTGAGATGAGCCCGGCTGGTCCTGTGTCCTTGCTCGTGGGGTTCCTGGGTATCTATCTATCCAACCGGTTTGTACGGATGTACGTCTGTCATGAGTACGAGTGTACTCGGGATTACGCTATGGGCGTCATCCCAATGCTAGGCATCGGTTTTCATTCCTTTATCGATGGCGTCATCTACTCAGTGACGTTCAACGTAAGCGCGCTTACGGGGGTCCTGGCTGCGATCGGAATGGTGCTCCATGAGTTTCCAGAGGGCATCGTGACGTTTATTCTTCTTGAACGTGCGGGCTTCAGCCGCAGGAAGTCGGCCCTCTATGCCTTCCTTGCGGCGGCTTTGTCGACGCCGCTCGGTACAGTGATCTCCTTCCCTTTGATCGAGTCGATTTCCGGTCCTCTCCTTGGCAGTCTCCTGGCCGCTTCTGCAGGAGCCCTGGTCTATGTCGGCGCTGTACACCTTCTTCCTGCGGTCGAAGCGGAGAACAGGCGGTACAGCGTGCTCGCTCTGGCTGCAGGGGTTGCCGTGGCGCTCATCATCATGATGTCCAAGACCTAAACGCGGCAGTCGACCTGCAGTATAATCGTCGGCATGCCGTCACACGACCCTTCATCGTCGCTCTTGGCCTGCTTGCGAGCATTCGACCTTTTCTCCCTCCGTGGGACGCCGCCCGAATACCACCGCGGGATGCGAGCCTTCTGGTTCGACAGCCTCCTCGCCGCCATGTCCGACGCCTTCTGGGCCAACTACACCAGTCTCTACGTGCTCTCTCTTGGCGGAACGCGCACGCAGGTTGGCTGGATGTCCTCGGCCTCCAGCTTCGCCGGCATGTTGATGCCGGTGCCCGGCGCGGCCTTGACCCGGCGTTGGGGAGAGCGGCGGCGCATGGTCGTCGTCTTCTCAGTCCTCTTTCGCATCATGTTCTTACTTGCAGCGCTCGCGCCCCTGATCGTCAAGGGCACTGCGGCAGTCTGGGCCGTGATTGCACTGTTAGTGCTACGGGCGGGGTTCTTGAACACTTTTACGCCTGCCTGGATGTCACTGACACGTGACATCGTGCCGCCGGAGCACCGGGGACGTTTCTTCTCGTCGCGCAATCTCATGCAGGCAATCATCACGATGTCGATGGTGCCGCTCGCTGGGGCGATCATTGAGGCTGCAGGCGAGCCTGCTGGCTATCAACTCGCGCTGGGTATCGCGTTTATCGTTGGCCTTGCGGCATCGTATGCCTTTGCTCAGATCCCCGAACAGCGCCAGAGCGCCGTGCGGCGCGCATCCTTTGCTGAGCAGGTTCGAGATCTCTGGCATGCGGTGACCCGCAGCCGCGCATTTCTCGTCTTCATCCTCATCCGTATTCTGTTCGATCTGGGGCTGATGGTCGGGGGCCCTTACTTCACAACCTTCCAGGTTGAGGTGCTAGGGTCACCCGCAAGCACGATTGGCCTCCTGGTGACGCTCCGGTCGTTCACGCGGATGGTCGGGCTGCGTTTCTGGGGGCGCCTGCTTGACCAGCGGGGAGCGCGCTGGGTCATCACGGCTGCCTGTCTCTTCATCCCGGTCCTCCCGATGGTTTACACAGTGGCAAGCAGGCCCTGGCACATCGCCTTCGTCGACCTGCCTTCGGGGTTCCTGTTCGCGGGCTATGATCTTGCTGCCTTCGCGCTCATGCTTGAGTTGCTGGAGGGCGAGGACAACACTCAGGCTGCCGCAGGTTATATGACGCTGTCGAGCGCTGTCGGTATCGTGGGCCCACTTCTGGGTGGCTGGTTGATCTCGAGCTTCGGCTACTCGGGCGGCTTCATCGTTTCGGGTACAATCCGCGCGCTGGCTGCGGCGCTCTACCTGATCACGTTCAGACCGTTTGGCGCACGTCGGGCTCAGCGTGTGTGAGGCCTTACGTGCGACCGCGCCGCTCAATCTACCCTTTGGAGGATTCATGTTATCAGTCACAACGGACTATGTGAAGAGCACTGGAGACCCAGAGCCGTATCTGCGTCGGATTGCGGAGACGGGTTTCACCCACCTGCACTGGTGCCATCACTGGGATACCGATTTCCTCTACTCGAAGTCCGAGATCGACCAGATCGCGGCCTGGCTGGATGAGCTCAAGCTGCAGCTGCTGGACATCCACGCCAGCCACGGTGTCGAGAAACACTGGGCATCGTTGCGTGAGTATGAGCGACTGGCGGGCGTCGAGCTCGTTGAGAACCGGATCGCAATGGCGGAACGCCTGAACAGCGATGTCATCATTCTGCACTTACCGCGGTTTTCGCCCGAGGCTCCCTTCGACGACCCCGTCTGGACTTCTGTGCGTCGGTCTCTGGATGCGCTGGCGCCCTTTGCGCGATCGCATGGTGTGCGGATCGCGCTCGAGAACCTGAACCCGCCGAACTTCGCGTTCATTGGGCAGCTCTTCTCGGAGTATGGTTCTGACTTCCTGGGCCTCTGCTACGATGCAGGCCACGGGAATGTCTCCGGAGATGGCCTGGACCAACTCGAGGTGCTCAAGGATCGCCTGATCTCAGTTCACTTGCACGATAACGACGGGACCGGCGACCACCACAACTTGCTCTTTTCGGGAACGGTCGACTGGGCGCGGCTGGCGAAGATCATGGCGACGTCGTCGTACGACAAGTGTGTGAGCATGGAGCTCTCGATGGGGCGCAGCGGCTACACCGACGAGATGGCGTTCCTCCAGAAGGGATTCGAGACGGGGACACGGTTTGCCGCAATGATTGCCGAAGCGCGGGGCGCGGCCTAGCTAGTCGACGCTTCCAACGCCAAGCTGCATCCAGTTCCCGGCTGATCATGCACCTACCCGGAACTGGATGATCGCCGCACGCAGTGAACCTGTGCTTGTGGACGCCGGCTCAACGCCATCTGGGGCGTTGCAGGCCCGGCGGCGGTGTCGCCACGGCTACTTCAGGTGGCGCTTGATCTTCGCGAGCAATTGCTCGGGATCAATAGGCTTCGAGACGAACTCCCGGATGTTGAGTAACTGGTTCGTCGGGAACCTGGCTGCGTATTGTGATCCGGCAATCGAGGACACCATCACGATGGGGATCTGGCTCAGCGCCGGATCATCGGCGATCTGTTGCGTCGTGTAGTAGCCGTCAAGCGGTTGGGCCATCATCACGTCCATCAGGACAAGGTCCGGTTTGGTCTGGCGCATCCGTGCAAGGCCGGATTCACCGTTGGAAGCCTCATCCACCGCGTAGCCTGCGCTCTCCAACACCAGACGAGTCGCCAGGACCAGGTCGGGGTCGTCATCGACTATGAGTATACGTTTCGGCGTCATGGGTTGCCTCCGTTTGTGTTCGGTGGTTGGACAAGCTGATTATCGCACAGGGATGGCAGGCGGACCAGAGCTGAGCAGGGGGAGAATCACCGTGAATGTGGTACCGGTTCCGACCTCGCTGCTCACCCGGATGGTCCCATTGTGGCGGGTTACGA
>JAKJAE010000002.1:9924-12931 GCA_022707665.1 Chloroflexota bacterium | reverse complement strand
TAGAACTCCTCGAAGAGGTGTGGAATCGCCTCTTCAGGAATACCAATGCCTGTATCCTTGATGGCCAACCTGGCATTGCCAGATTGGCGCGTGAGCGACACCTTCACCATCCCACCTTCGGGCGTGTATTTGACGGCGTTTGACAGGAGGTTGGCGACCACACGGTCCAACTCCTCCTCGTTGCCACTGACGATGATGACCGAGTCCTCGGCTGCGTCCAGTTGGAGAGCGATCCGTTTCTCAGTTGCCGTGATTATGGTACGCTCATAGACGCGGCAGACCACCCTCGCAAGATCGACCGGCTGCATATCGGTTGATCGTCGAAGGCCCGCCTTACTCGCGGCTACGTCAAGCAGATCATCAACCAGCGTCTGCAGGAACTCGTTCCGTCGCAGTGCGCGCTCCACCATGTCGGCCTGTACCCTGGATAGATCTCCGGCGTATCCTCCTGCAAGCGTCTTCAGGAGGCTGTGCACGACACCAATAGGGGAACGCAACTCATGCGTGACCAGCAGTACGAACTTACGCTTGGCCTCCTCGAGGTTCTGGATCGCTTCATAGGCCATGGCGTTCTCGATGGCTATGCTGCCCTGGTTAGCCATCGCGCGCAGGAAGCGCGTGTCCTCGTCAGTGAAACAAGCAGCGCGATCGCAGTAGACGCGGATGATGCCAAGGGGCCCGGACTTTCCCATCAGCGGTGCTGTCAATGTGGTCCGGATGCCCTCAGCCGCAGCCTCGGCAGCATACTGCAACCGCGTATCGGTAGCGACGTCGGGTACGACCACGACCTCGCCCCGAAGTACCTGTTGGGCAAGGGGGTTCTGATCGACCAGGACACACCCTTTCTGGAGATAAGCCTCACTAAGCCCATAGGTGCTGGCGAGGCACAGTTCGGTGCTCGTGCCGTGAAGCAGGCGGATGGAACAGCCCTTTACGCCCATGGCCTCGGCTGTGCTGCGCGTGAGCCGGTCGAGAACCTCCTGGAGTTCCAGGGTCGCGCTCACGACTTGGGCGCTATCGTATAGGACGCCCAGCCGGTCGAGTGCCCGCTGGAGTTCCTGGCCCAGCCGTACCATCTCGGTCTCACGCTCACGGAGCCGCCGCGTCGTGCGCGTGGCCAGGTAGACGACCACGAGGGCTGTGCTGCTGAAAAAGAACAGCATACCCGCAACGTATAGGCTGTTGTTGTAGAGAGGGAAGCGGAGGAACCCCGCTATCCCGCGATGTGGAATGATGCCGAGGTACTCCGACGCTGCCGTTGCCCCCACCAGCCCGATAGCCAGGAGTGTGAAGCGATAGGCATCGCCTGGAGAGAGCAGGATCGCAGAGAGCGTGGTGTGAAAGAAGAAGTAGAGGATGACAGGACTCTCAATGCCGCCCGAGTAGTGGACCAGCGCTGTCATGGCCAACCAGTCCGCAGAGACCTGAACTCGCGCAAGGTTGCGCGTTCGGGCCGAGATGCCTGTGAGGTCGCACTGAATCTGGGTGAGCCACCGGCTGAAGAGCAGATTGTAGACGAGGATGCTCGCGCCGATGATATAGAGCGGGAGTGGCTGTAAGCCGATCCCGAACATCCGCTGGGCGATCCAGGTTCCCACGAGAACGCCAGCGCCCGCGATCCAGCGGAGCTTGCTCAGCCAGTGCAAGCTGACGCAGAGCTCGTACTCGACGGGCATCTGTTGCAACTGGTGGAAACTGCTCTCAGCGAAAGCCTTCTCCATGCCACAGCTCGCTCTGCGGTTCCTAAAGACTCTCCTAGGATACTGTGCTAGATCGACAAGGCAACTGACCCTTGCGCTGCTTACCAAGACCGTCGTGTGACGCGGCTTGCGATGTGCGCCGGCATCACGTGCGACCAAAGGGAGCATTTCGTCTTGGGGGTAAAATAAAGACTGCCGTCTTGCCTATCCTGTGCAGGGCGCCCGTCCAGGTGCCAGGGACGCTGTCAGTGCCGGGGACTTTCCGCAGTCCCCGGCACTTTCCGGACGGAGACGCTGCGCAAAGGCCGCGATCGTGCGTCAGGGGCTGAGGGAGCAGCGTGTCCGCCCCCATCCTGAAATACACCCACGACCTCGGCCGATTTGACACGAGACTGACGCTGTGCTATTCTAAGGTTAGAAGGAACTGTCCCCATCGTTCATTGCCACACCGACACTGCACACCCAACGATCGTTTGCACTCCGTCAGTCCCTTGGGCAGGAGGGAACTATGGGTATGGTGATCACGCTATCGAGACAACTGGGAAGCGGCGGAAGCTATATGGGTACAGAAGCCGCGACACTGCTTGGCTTCCGCTACCTTGATCGCGAGATCCTCCAACACGCTGCGGTGGAGGCCGGCTTCCCCGACGAGACTATGGTCGAGGCACTTGCCTACCAGGAACAGGTGCCGGGGCTCTTGGTGCGCATCCTGGAGATGTTGGGGCGGATGTCGCCCGTGCCGATGATGCCCAGTGCGACACTGCGCGAAGGGCAGGCCTATGCCGAAGTGCTCACCGCACAGCTTGCAGAGGAGTACATCGCTGAGCGCGAGCGGGCATTGGCGGCCGAGCAGTACCGCGACCTCATCCGGCAGGTGATCGAGCGCTACGCCGAGGTCGGTGGCGTCGTCGTGGCGGGGCGCGGGGCACAGGTCATCCTGCGCCACAGACGCAATGCCCTTCACGTCCGCGTCTACGCGTCCATACCAGTGCGCGTCCGAACACTGATGGCGCGCGGGACCGGGACGCGCGAGGAAGCCGAGGCTGCGATCCAGCGCAGCGATCGTGAGCGCGCTCGTTACCTTCAACGCTACTTTGGCGTCGCCTGGGACGATCCCACGCTCTACCATCTCCACATCAACGCCGACGAGGTGCCTGTGTCGATGGGCGCGCACTTGATCGCCGAAGCAACCCGGTGGTTCGCACGGTCGCTCAACGGCTGACCTCAGGGCCCTGGACTTGGCCTTGCCTGCGGCGTAGCCCTGGGCTACAATAGCTGCATCTACCCATCCATCCGGTCGGCACAGA
>JAKJAE010000002.1:0-9914 GCA_022707665.1 Chloroflexota bacterium | reverse complement strand
CCGCCACTGCCGTTGCAGCTCGACACCTATATGCCCTGGCGGCGTCGCGTCTTGGGTGAAATCTGGCAGTCACGACCCGGAGGTATGATGGACCGCCCGCACCATTTGCTTCGTGGTACCCTAACTGCACTCGTCGTCATTCTGGGAATGGCCTGGACGCTCACAGCGCCCAGCGACCTCCTGGCGTCCAGCGTCACAACGCACCCACTTGCGCAGCGCGAAGTGGCATCGGCAACGCACGACGAAGATCCTCCAACAACCGGACTCGTACCGGCGGACGAGGAAACGCGCGACAACGGTTTCCTCTCTGATGTCGCCTGGGCCAGCATTGCTACAGCACTGGCCGCCGGTGCGTATGGGCTGGGACGCCTCATACCCCGCCGGCAACCTGCCAAGGACTGGACCGCTGACGCAAAGGATCTCTGGCGTGCCGAAGCCGAGATCGCCCTGCCGGAACCGGAACGCCCCTGCCTGTGGGCCTGCAAGGTTCAGGTGAATCCCAAGGTCCCCCACCGCTGGGAAGTCCGGAGAATTGTGCTCACGCCGATGCAGGTGACCGACGCCCCGCCTGCTGACACGAAAGCCGTGGATGACCCCAAGCTGCTTGCGCCAGTCAACGACCCCAGAGCGTTGGCCAACATCGCAGAACGTGATACCGTGCTCCAGGACCGTTTGCGGATCCTGACGCACGCTCTGGTCGCCCGTGTGATGGCTTGGTCGCAGGATGGCTGTTCTCCAGCGGCCTTCCAGGTAACGGCGGAGCTTGCCCATCCCGTGGATGGAACGTACGAGCTCTATGAGTCTCAGCCTGGACGGACAAGCCCCACATGGGGCAAGCCCCGTCTCACCTGGAATGATCCCCCTCACGGGCCGGCAACTGTAGCCCTGGGCGTCATCTTGGGGCCCAAGGCTACCGAACTCGATTTTGCTGGCCGGTTGCAGGAGGAGTTTCACACGTGCCTGCAAAGGTTGGTTCACACGGCGCGTTGGGTCGAGTAGGAGACCGCAGACGGGTACTATGACAGCCGGTGAGGCACAGGATACAACCGGGTCCACCTGGGTACGAACACTCGCGGCATATGCGAGGCCCGATCGGAAGAAAGCGATCTGGCAGATCGTGACAAGCATTGGGCCCTACCTGCTGCTCTGGGCCGCGATGCTCGCGCTGATGCAGTCGAACTTACCGTACGTCCTGACCCTTGCGCTCGCCTTCGTGGCTGCGGGGTTTGTCATCCGCACCTTCATCATCTTCCACGACTGCTGTCACGGATCCTTCTTCGCCACCAGACGAGCCAACCAGATTTTGGGCACGATCACCGGGATACTCACGTTCACACCTTACGAGCCGTGGCGGCTCTCGCACGCCCGTCACCATACCACGGTGGGCAACCTCGATCGACGCGGATCAGGTGACGTCTATACGATGACAGTTGAGGAGTATCGTGCGGCCCCCTGGTGGAAGCGTTGGGGTTACCGCGCCTTCCGCCACCCCTTGGTCATGTTCGGACTCGGTCCGCTCTTCAGCTTCGTGCTCAGCCAGCGGTTTGCACGCAAGGGTGCTGGGCGTAGAGAGCATATCAGCGTTGCTCTGACCAACGTGGCGCTGCTCGCGATCCTGGTCATCGCCTGGAGCAGCATGGGGCTGCGGACGTATTTGCTCATCCAAATGCCCGTGATCCTGATCGCGGCGATGCTCGGTATCTGGCTCTTCTACGTTCAGCACCAGTTCGAAGGCGTATACTGGGCAAGGAACGAGTCCTGGGACCGCACGCGTGCAGCCATCGAGGGTAGCTCGTACTACAAGCTACCCGGTGTCCTGCAATGGTTCACGGGCGACATTGGCCTGCACCACATCCACCATCTGCGCGCAACGATCCCCAACTACAACCTGCAGGCTGCGTACGATGACATCCCCGCACTACAGAGGGTGAAACCGCTCACACTGGTGAGCAGCCTGAAGTGCCTGGGGCTAGCGCTGTATGATGAGGCCCAGGGCCAGCTCGTCCGCTTCAGTGCGCTCAAGCGCGTCTAGAAACGCAGCACGAATCTGAACGCGGCATCCTCTTCATACCACATCGGGAAGTTCGTCCCCCATAGGTTGTCGTACAGGAGCACGTGCATCCCGTAGGCGAGTTGCGGCTGGACGTCGTCGGCGTGAAGCAGCCGCGGCAGACCAGGGGCGACGAGCGGTGCATCCAGGCTCTCGAAGGCGAAGGACACCGCACCATCCTCATCCTCAACGCGGGCACCGCTCTGCACGGCGTGTAAGAAACGCCCGCCGCCACGCACGACTTCCAGAGGTGAGACCCACTGGCCCATCTTGTCGAGCTTCCAACCCTCCGGATCACCGATCACGGGATTGAACGAGAACCAGAGCGCCTCCGGTAACCGTGTCGCCTGCTTGTCGAACCACTGGAGACGGACCTCGATGCGGTCGCTCAGGAAGCGATACTCAACCGTAGCTCTGCGGGGCGCCCCCAGGACCTCCACGCAGGCGCCGGGCATCCGCAACTCGAGGAGAACGTCTAGCGCATCGCCATCCCTCCTGAAGCCGGCCCAGACCAGGTCGGGCACATAGAACCGGTGCTCGGGGCGGGGGCGCACCGCATTGATGCCTGGCTTAACAAAATCCGCGTGGGCCCAAAGTCCGTGCAGATCGAGGTTGATGGCGTAGTCGCGCATCCAGCGGTCGTAATCCTCCTGCCCGAAGCTCTCATACCTGAACAGCCCGATCGTGTGCTCGCGCGTGGCCCACGCATTGCCCCGAACCTTGTCATCGAGACGGACGATGCTACCCGTTGCCGGATCGACCGCGACCGTGTAGGCCGAGGCGTCGAGGGGGTCGGTCGGGTCGAACGCGGCATAACCTTCGCGCGATGGCACAGCGGGCACGAGCGCATCAAGGGCCGCTTGCGCTTCGTCGTGCCTCGCGGCGTCGAGGCTCGCGACGGCCCTGGTGATGTAGGCGCGTTGTTCCTGCCACGAAGATGCGAAGTGGCTGTACGTGTTGCCAGGCTTCACAAAGTGAGCGAAGGCTTCCAACTCTGGAGGAATGACATCCTCGCCGACAACGTCCTGCGCCCGGGCGCGCGCGAGGTCTGCAGGAGCATAGGCCACATAGTCGCCCAGATGGGTCTTCTCGTCGAGCCCCCAGGTGTGCTCCGGGATCAATAGCAGGTGCCGCGTGAACACATCCAGGCTCTCAGGCTCGACACCCCCGGCCAGCCACCGCTCACGCAACCGCAGGAGCTCGCGGTACTGCGACATCTTGTGCGGATCCGAGCCCAGACCGTAGACCCAGGTGTCGCCCAGTTCGGCTGTGACGACAGGGAGTGCAGCCCGTGCAGGCCAGATCGCCCGGGCGAAAGCATCAAGGGTCGATGCCCGGACCTCGGCACCGGGGAATTGCGCCGCCATCTGCTCGAAAATCGCGACGATGTGGTCAACGGGCGGTGGCCCCAGGTTGTCGTTGGTGTGCGCGATGAAGAGGACGTCTTCCAGCCCCTCAACCACATGCAGTGTGCCATAGCTGCCCGCCGAGTAGAGCACGACGATCTCGGCCCCCTCGGGTGAGCGCCATACGAAGGCAGGGGGAACGTCCGGAGCCGATGAGGCCGGGTTGACGCCGATGTGCAGAAAGCACACGCCGGCCTCCGCCAGGAGTGGCACAATCGCCCGCGTGTGGCCCGGCACATCGGTCATCTTGGCAGCGATCGTCTCACGTCCATACCGGGCGTCGAGGCGCCGGCTGAGCGACAGGCCGAACCGGAAAAGGTCAGCGCTCATTCCCTCGGACGCCGTGGTGAAGGGCAGCGCATGCCACGCGATATCCCCCATTGCGATCGCTTTGTCCATGCGTCTGCGCTCGGCTGGCCCCGCCTGCTCCAGGTACTCATAGATGAGCCACGAGCCCGTCGTCCAGACGAAGCGGCTGCCAGGCGAGTTCTCGCGCATAGTCTCAGCCAAGGCCAAGGCACCTGGGATGAACGACTCAAAGTACTGCCTCACGACATTTGCCGCAAGGTCGGTGAATCCCACATCGAGGTGTGTCTTGAAGACTACGTGTACGGTCTTGGTAGCCATCGCTCCTCCCGTTTCAGTCGGTATGTGCCCCTACAGCCGCGCTGCAGAGTGCCTCAGCCAGCGCACCGTAGTGCAGGAAATCGGTCACGATCAGATCGGCCCCCGCCGCCAGCAGCCGTTCGCGCTTGCGACGGTTCAGCCCCTGACGACGATCCTCGTCCACTGCGACACCCAGGGCGACGGCACCGTGCTCCCTGGCGTGCCGGATCTCGACAGGGCCATCGCCCACGACAAGCAACGCCTCGCCTTCGAGACCATGGTCGGCCAGAATGCGTGCGATGATGCGCTCCTTGGAGTAGGCCTCGGTGTCGTCCATCGCGCCGTAGATCCGCCCCTCGAAGTGAGAAGCAATCCCGAGCGCCTCTGCCTCCTCGACCACATAGCCATGGTCGGTGCCACTGGCCAGGTAGAGAACAACACCCCGATCGTCGAGCGCCTGAACGAAGCTACGGGCACCGGCAACGGCGAGCGCGTCGCGGCCTTCCTGGCTGCCATCGAGCTGGGCCAGGCGCCGGCGCACAGGTCCGAGCAGCCGTTCGTTGTAGATCTTCTTATACGCTCGCGCCGTCAGAGGCGCCGCCGCCAGCCCATAGCGCCGCACCGCCGACTCGAGCCACATCATCTGCTTGATGGTCAGGATGCCGGTCGAGCGGTCGACGTAGTCGGCGACCTCGCCTTCGAGTCCCGCCGGGGCCGGACGGCCATCGCAGATCATCTCGACCATCAGGGGAATCATCACCTGTTCCCACCCACGACGGATGACGGAGAGGGTTCCATCGAAGTCGAAGACAGCGTGACGAACGGCACCCAACCGCGCCCCGGGATTGGCAACCTCTACCCACTCCAGGCCACCAAGGAGGGAGCCAGCATCCCTGAAGCCGCTCATCGCATCGCCTCTGCGAGCGCGTAGCGGGCCCGGATCTCATCCGGCGTTGCCGTTCCCGTCTCGCCCAGCTTCTCCACCGTCACGGCGGCAGCAAGGTTGGCGAACGCCGCAGCCTCTCGAGGCGTGGCACCACAGCCCAGGCCCGTCGCCAGCGCAGCCACGAACGCATCACCGGCACCGACAGGATCAAGGGGTGGACGGACGGGCGCCGCGGGTACGAAGACAGGCCCGCCGTCCCACACGAACGCCCCTGCACCCCCAAGTGTCACACAAACCGGTCGCCGGGCCTGCTCGGAAAGGGCACGTGCCACGACACCGACCTCGTCCAGGCATGGAGTGTCACTTCGTGGCTTGCCCTGCGGGTCAAGCGCGCGGGTCGCCTCGACCCAGTTAGGTTTGAGCACCATTCCTCGGAAGTCCGCAATGCGCCGGCGGGAGTCGACGACGAAAACAGTCCGGGCGTGTTCCTGGGCCATCGCAATCAGCGCCTCGCGGACGCGATCGGTGACCACGCCGTTGACCTCAAACTGGTCGGCTACTACGAGCGCATCGAGCTGACCGACTCCCGACGCCACCTCGGCGATCAGCGCATCCTCCAGGTCCCGGTCCAGTGGTTCAGGGTTCTCGAAGTCGAGGCGCGAATCCTCTTGCTGTGCCTCGTACCCCACAAGCACCGGCTTGATATAGGTCGGCGTGCTGCGTCGCGCCGACCGGAGACAGGCCGCCACCGCGACCGAGCGGGCCGCCAACTCACGCCGCAGGATCTCGCCACGCCAGTCCTCTCCCAGCACCGAAAAGGCGTGAACCTCCGCCACGCCCAGGGCGCTAAGGTTCTGGGCGACGTTGCCGCCGGCACCGGGAGCATAGCGCTCGTTCACGATGGGCCGCGGGAAACGCGGCGTCTCCCGTGAGAGCAACGACCGCGTCATGTCGGCAGTCCAGTAGCCGTCCAGCGCCAGATCGCCCATGACGCCCACCCTGGCCGTCTGCGCGCGCTGGAGCAACTCCGTCAGTCGCGAAGCCGAAAGGCATTCAGTAAGACACATAGGTCCCTCAGTCCGTGGGGCGAACCGTCGTGTTCGCCCTCTGCGTCGATTCTGATCGCCCGATTCTGATCGCCCGATTCTGATCGCGTGCCCGTCCAACGTTCAGAACAGCGCCACTTCGAGCATCTCGCAGAGCGCATGGTAGCAGAGTACGTGTAGCTCCTGGATGCGGTCGGTGCGCTCGGCCGGCACGCGCACAACGATGTCGGCGAGGCCCGCGAGACGACCGCCACCGGCGCCCGTCAAGCCTACCGTTGTGACGCCGGTCGCCCGTGCCACCTGCACGGCGTAAGCAACGTTGCGCGCGTTGCCGCTCGTGCTGATCGCAAGCAGCACATCGCCAGGTCGGGCCAGTGTCGCAAGCTCCTGGGCCAACCCGACATCGCGGTCGGGCCGATCGTTGGCCACGGCACTGGCAAGCGCGACGTTCGCGCCGAGCACAACGGCCCTCAGCCCCCCCTCGAGGCTGCGTAGCAAGAGCTTGCCATCGGGCTGCTCCGCCAGGCCGCGGGCTAGCGGTTCTGGCAGCGCCCGAGGATGCGCATAGGACTTGAGCAGCTCGCCCGAGATGTGCAGCGCATCGGCCATACTCCCGCCGTTGCCGCAGAGATAGAGTGTGCCTCCACTGCGAAAGCAGCGGGCGAACTCGGCATAGGCACGGACGAGATCGGTGCGGAGGGTCTCGAGCTCCGGATGCCTGTCCAACAGGTCGTCCAGCACGCGCTGCGCGGCTCCACTGACCAGCGCAGCCGTCGCCTGCCGAACCGCCACAGGAACGCTACCCAGCGCCTCCACCACGCGATGGTGGAGATTGGGGATCGTGACGACGTGATCGCCCGTGATGTGGTACCCCACCCCACCGAGCGAGGCAGGACGGTTGACGATGTTCTTACGCGGGCGGTAGTAGTAGAGCGGATCCGCGTAGCCGATCTTGCTGTGATAGTCAGATCCCAACGAGATGAGGTCGAAGTTCGCCGTGGTGATGCGTGCTACCGTGTACCCGAGATTCCGCACAATCGTCAGCGCCTTGAGAAAGACCTCAGGACCGGTGACAGCGGAGCCGAAGTTCAGGAATACACCGCCCTCAAGGTCGCTCAGCGATGTACAGAAGGAGAGGAAATCACGCCCACTTGCCGTACCGAGCACCGTGAAGTCAGCAGCCGGGTGTTGGTGGATGATATCGGTCCCGATGGTCACGTGGATTGTAGCGGGAATCCCCAACCGGTACGCGTTCCAGAGGATCGAGACCTCGCGGTACGGGAAGAACTCGGGATGGCCATCCATGAAGCGCCCGATCGACGCCCCATAGCCCAGACCGTCACGAACACCCTCGCGCAGAGCCTGGTGCATGTAGCGCCCAGTCTCGTCAGCCATCCCGAAGGTGCCATCCTCCAGGCTCGTGGCGACATCCTCGCTGGTCGCACCGATCAGCGCGAGCTCGACATCGTGGATTGACACGGCGCCGTTGCCCGCCACATGCGTGATGATCCCGCGCGCCATCAGGTCGATGACGAAGCGCGACAGCCCGCTCTTGACCACATGCGCCCCCATCATCCAGACGACGGGACGTTCTGCGCGACGCGCCGCAACAACCGCATCGGCGACGCGAGGCAACTCCTCGGAGTCAAAATCAGGCGGCGGCGCTTCGGGTGAGATCAAATCACCGAGGTGCACGAGGTTGCGCCGCTGGGCGATGGGATAGGTCGTGATGTTCGTGAGGTCCAGGGTCTGCATGGCTGTCTGTCTCCGTGTGGGAATGGCGCGACGGGCGCTCTCGTCCTGCCGCCTCAGGCATTCTACATCGAAAACGGTCGCTGCCTATGCTGCCGCCTCGACCATTCGGTGCGAGTGCACCCAGCACGTTGCCTCATCGACCTGAGGCGTCGAGGGCGCCAGGCTTCGCTGGCAGCCACAGAATCTTGTGCGACTTGAAGCTGGACGTATACTGGGTGCACCACCGACGCGAAGACCACAACCGGGGAGGCCCGATGCACACAACACCGATGCCGCAGCCCCAACCCATCCATCGCCCACTCCGGACCAGCGACGTCTGGCCTGGTGTTGCCACACGGGCCCTCAACCGTGCCACCTCTGCCAGATACCGCGCTCCGCAACCCAGTCAGGCGGTGTGCCCATAGCGATCGATGTCCACCCGGTCCGGACCGCCCGCGACCGGCACACGTTCCTCACCTTCCCCTGGCGCATCTTCCGGGACGATCCGCTCTGGGTACCACCATTACTCCCCGAGCGGGCGAAGACGATCGATCCCGACCGGGGCGCCTTCTTCAAGCGTGGCATCGCCGACCTCTTCGTTGCGTGGCGCGACGGCGAACCGGTCGGCACGATTTGTGCTGCAGAGGATCGCTTCACCAATGCGCAGAACGGTCGGCACGAGTGCGTCTTCGGCTTCTTTGATTATGTGGATGATCCCGCAGTGGCACAGGCCCTGATCGACGCAGCCAGCACCTGGGCGCGTGACCACGGCCTGGACGTGCTCTTTGGACCGTTCAACCTTGACTACGAGGATGCCTACGGTGTGCTACTCGAGGGGCGCGACCGCCCTCCAACACTCCTCTGTGGCCATACCCCACCCTACTACGTGCCGATGATGGAGCGCCTGGGTTTCACCAAGGGCCGGCCCGACAACATTGCGCTTGCCGTCGACATCCACGAGGGGACGCCCGCCCTGCAGCACCTTGCACGTCTCGCCGAGGCCGTGCGGCGGCGTCGGGACTTCGTCATCCGCAGACCCGACCTGGATCACTGGGACGACGAGGTCGACCGCTTGCACGGGCTGCTCAATGCGGCGTTGGCCCATCTGGAGGACTTCGTCGGCTGGCACCGGAGCGCCGTTGAGGCGCTCGTTGCCCCATTCCGCGAGATCGCTGATATGGACCTGATCCTCTTCGCAGATGCCAATGGGGAGACCATTGGGTTCCTGCCGGGTGTGCCCAATCTCAACGAGGCCCTGATCCACGTCAACGGCCTGCGTTACCCGAGGAACTACGCGGCAGCGGCGTGGCATCTTGGTATTCGCCCACGGCTTGGGCATAAGCCGGCGTGCCTGGCTATCAAGAGCGTCCTGGTGAAGCCCGAGTACTGGGGCACGGGCGTCGCAGCGCTGCTCTTCGACACGATGGCCCAGCGCGCACGCGCCAAGGGCTACCAGTGGATTGACCTGTCGATCACGTCCGAGGACAACCCGCAGACGCCCCTGATCGCGGAACATATGGGCGCAACCATCTACAAACGCTGGCGAACGTACCGGAAGCGGATACAGTAAGGACAGCGGGGAGCGAGTTGACCGGCGAGCGTCGCCGAAGCCCCGGTCCCTGGCCGTATCCTTGATCGCTGTTGGCTGACTGCTCATTACCTCGAAAGGAGATCGAAGATGCGCATTCTCGTCACGGGCGCCAGCGGCAGGCTGGGCCCCTACGTCGTCCGCGAGTTGGCCGGGGCGGGCCACGAGCTGCGGCTGTTCTCAAGGCACGAACCCGCAGAGGCTCTCCGGCAATGGCCCTGGCTGCAGGGCGATCTCAACTCCTTTGAGGATTGTCTGGCCGCAGCCCAGGGCGTGGACGTGATCCAGCACCTGGGTGCAGAGCCATCGCCGTCGGACCATCCGGCGCTTCGCGCGCAGTTCGTCGAGCGAGGGATCCCCTTCGACCAGACGATGCGCACCAACATCATGGGCCTCTATTACCTGCTACAGGCGGCACTACGCAACGATGTCGGCACCTTCGTGATGACCGGCAGCAACTGCGCGCTGGGCCACGGCTATCGTATCAGCGACCGGCCCTTCCCCTTCCGCTACCTGCCGGTGGACGAGGAGCACCCCTCCCAGGTGGAGGATTCCTACTCGTACAGCAAGATCGCCGGCGAGATGCTGCTGGCCTCCT
>JAKJAE010000029.1 GCA_022707665.1 Chloroflexota bacterium | reverse complement strand
CCCTTTGGGCCCTTGACAGTAACCGTACTTCCCTCGATGGCTACGTTGACCGTGGCGGGTACCGGGATTGGCATCTTACCTATTCGAGACACAGCATACCTCCCTATGACGACCCCACATTCGTGGAGCCCCGCCTACCAGACGTAGCACAGGACCTCGCCGCCCACATTGAGGCGACGCGCCTGTTGTCCAGTTATCACGCCCTTAGGCGTCGACAGCACAGCAATACCCATGCCACTGCGTACCCACGGTATGTCCTGAACGGACGTGTAGATGCGGCGTCCTGGCTTGCTGACTCTCTTCATCTCAGTGATCACAGCACGCTGGTGCTTTGTGTCCCCCACATACTTGAGGTTCATCACCAGAGTCTGGAATGATTTCTCGTCGCTGGTCACCCGATAGTCACTGATGTAACCTTCCTCCTTCAGGATCTTGGCAATTGCTACCTTGATCTTGGAAGAGGGCATCGAGACCGTCGCATGCCTAACCATTAGAGCATTCCGTAAGCGTGCCAGCATATCGGCAATCGGATCTGACGTTGTCATCCTAGCACCTCATCACCAACTGGACTTGACCATACCGGGGATCTTCCCCTCCAAGGCCAGTTCACGGATACAGATTCGGCATAGACCGAAACGACGGTAGTATCCCCGTGGGCGACCGCAGCGCGAGCAGCGATTTCGTACACGCACCTTATACTTACGCCGGGTTTCGCGAATCGGCATACAGGTTTTTGCCATACCTCACTCCTTGTTCAGTACTCCGCAGCTTCAGAGGCTGAGGCACCTCTAGATCACGTTAGCCCTAATGCTCGAACGGCATTCCCAGCAACGCCAAGAGTCGCCGGGCTTCCTCATCAGTCTCTGCCGTCGTGTTGATCGAGATCTCCATACCCCGGATCTTGTCAATCTTGTCGTAATCGATCTCTGGGAAGATCAGTTGCTCACGTAGCCCCAGGGTGTAGTTCCCACGCCCGTCAAAGCGGTCCGGAATACCCCGGAAGTCACGCGTGCGGGGAAGGGCAATGCTGATCAGCCGATCGAGAAATGCCCACATACGCGCACCGCGAAGCGTGACCTTCACCCCGATCGCGCGTCCCTCTCGCAGCTTGAAATTGGCAACCGAATTGCGCGCGCGCGTGATGACGGGCTGTTGACCCGTGATCATGCGCAGGTCGGCGACCGCGTACTCCAGAGCCTTGGGGTTATCCAAAGCCTCTCCCACACCGATATTGATCACAACCTTGCGGATCCGGGGAACCTGCATAACGTTGTCGTAGCCGAACTCGTCGACCATCGTCGGCAGGATCGACTCACGGTACTGCTTAGCTAAGCGTTGCATAGTCCCCATCTCCTTAGTCAATTGCCTCACCGCACTTGCGGCACACGCGAGTCTTGGTACCATCGACAACCTGGAACCCCACGCGCGATGCCTGGTTGCAGTGCGGGCAGACGAGCATCACATTGGATAGGTTCAGCGGCGCCTCAAACTGCACGCGACCGCCTTGTACCTGTGCACGACCAGCGCGCTGCGGGTCCTGGTGCTTGATGGCGATATTGACGCCCGCAACCACCACGCGGTTCTCTTTCAGCATCAGACGCAGAACTTCTCCCCGTGCACCGAGGTCATCGCCAGCGATAACCTCGACAGTGTCACCCTTCTTTATACGGTTCATTTCTCGTTCCTTACCACCGGCACTACAGCACTTCAGGCGCCAGCGACACGATCTTCATGTAGCCGCGCTCACGCAGCTCGCGCGCAACCGGCCCGAAAATGCGCGTTCCCCGTGGGTTCACCCCCGCCGAGTCGAGGATGACAGCAGCATTATCGTCGAAGCGAATGTAGGACCCATCGGGCCGACGATATTCCTTGACGACACGCACGATAACCGCGCGAACGACTTCGCCCTTCTTCACGGAAGACGTCGGCGTCGCTGCTTTCACCGTGGCGACGATGGAGTCCCCGACGTACCCATACCGTCGGCGCGACCCACCCAACACACGGATGCACAGCAATTCCTGCGCCCCCGAATTGTCAGCAACCTGTAAACGCGTCTCTCGTTGAATCATTGCACGACTCCCTTGCAGCTAGCCTATGCGGCGCGCTCCAGAATCTCCTCGACGGCCCAGCGCTTACGCCGGCTGAAGGGGCGTGTTTCCACAATCTGGACCTTGTCGCCGATGCGACAATCGTTGTTCTCATCATGCGCCATATACTTCTTGACCGAGCGCACTACCTTCTCATACAGCGAGTGGCGGTACTTACGCTCCACGCTCACCACGACGGTCTTGTCCATCGCATCACTGGTCACCGTCCCGACCAGTCGTCTCCGTCTCTCTTTCATACCGTCGCTCCTCCCTCTTTCTCCGTAGCCAGCTCGCGCTCGCGCAGGACCGTCAGGATACGGGCGATGTCCTTGCGGACGGCACGCAGTCGATTGTGATCCTGCAGGCTACCAGCGTACCATTGCTGGCGCAGGTTGAACAACTCGCGACGGGTTTCCTGCAGGCGAGTACGCAGATCCTCGGACGTAATAGCTCGAAAGTCTGTCGCGCGCATGCCTACTCTCCTGCCTCGCCACCATACTCGATGCGGCTGATGATCTGGGTTCGAATCGGCAACTTGAAGGCCGCAAGGTTCAGGGCCTCCTGCGCTACGTCATCGGGAACGCCAGCGATCTCGAACAGAACCCGGCCGGGGCGAACCACCGCCGCCCAGTATTCCACATCACCCTTGCCCTTACCCATCCGGGTCTCAGCGGGCTTGCTCGTGATCGGCTTGTCCGGGAAGATCCGGACCCAATAGCGACCTCGGCGGCGCATATGACGCACGATAGCGCGTCGTGCCGCCTCGATTTGACGGGCAGATACCCAGGCGGGTTCGAGCGCCTGAAGTCCATAGTCGCCAAAGTCGACCTTGGCCCCTCGGCTCTCAGTTCCCGTCATCCGCCCGCGGTGTTGCTTGCGGTATTTCATGCGTTTCGGCATCAACATAACTCAATCTCCTTAGCCAAGAACCAGCGGGCTAGTGGGCCTCTTCCAGGGCTACCGGCTTCTGCGGCAGAACCTCACCCTTGTAGATCCACACCTTTACGCCGATCCGTCCGTAAGTCGTCAGGGCCTCGTTCTGAGCGTAGTCGATGTCGGCGCGCAGTGTCTGCAGGGGTACCTGCCCCTCGCGCATCCAGGTGGTTCGCGCCATCTCGGACCCCGAGAGACGACCACTGCACATCACCTTCACGCCCTCAGCTCCGGCGCGCATCGCCTGTCGGACCGCACGTTTGATCGCGCGGTTGTGGTAGATACGCTTCTCGAGCTGCGAGACGATATTCTCCGCGACCAGTGTGGCGTCCAGATCAGGCTGCTCGACTTCGTGGACGTCGATATGCACGTGCTTACCACCGGTCAGATCCTCAATGTCTTTGCGCAGTGCCTTGACATTGTCACCCTTGCGACCGATCACGATGCCCGGACGTGATGTCCAGATGATGACCGATACCTGGTTGGGCGGGAATCGTTCGATCTCGACACGTGAAACGCCACCCTGCCCATCACGCGAACGCTCGACCATCACGCGCTGGACCAACTCGCGGATTTTGCGATCCTCGTCCAACAGATTGGCGTACTCGCGCCCCTGGGCAAACCACCGAGACTTCCAGTCCCGGACTACCTTCAGACGAAACCCGTAGGGATGAACCTTGCGTCCCAAGTCAAACCTCCTTAGTGCGTCTAGCCCTGTCGCTCTTCGAGAACGACGGTGATATGGGACGAACGCTTGCGAATCGGGCGATACCGTCCACGGCTTCCCCAGCGTGCGCGCCAACCCTTACCGGGCATGACACCGGGTGCTTCATCCGCAGCGATCTGAGCGATGAACAAACTGTTGATGTCCAAACCGATCTCATCAGCGTTCGCAACTGCGGAGTGGATTAGCTTGGAGATCGGGACTGCCGCTGCGTGTGGCATCGCGTTGAGAGCGTTCATGGCCGCCTGAGCCTCCATCCCTCTCACCGCATCGATGACCCGGCGCACCTTCATCGGAGATATCGGAATATAGCGGGCCTTAGCATGAACTGTCTCAGCCATAGCCTAACCCCCTACCCGGACTTTCTTTTCGCGAGCCACGTGACCGCGGAAGGTCCGCGTGGGCGCAAACTCACCCAAGCGATGGCCTACCATGTTCTCCGTGACGTAGATCGGTACATGACGACGCCCATCATGGACGGCCAGGGTATGGCCAACCATCTGCGGGAAGATCACAGAAGCACGTGACCACGTCCGGATGACGCGCTTCGCACCGGTCCGGTTCATCTCCTCGATCTTCTGCAGAAGCTTCGGCTCGACATACGGCCCTTTTTTCAGGGAACGTGACATAATCCTATCCTCCTACCTAGCGCCGCCGGTCAGAGCCCGACTGACGCCGCCGAACGATATACCGATCCGTCGCCTTGTTCTTTCGCGTCTTGCGACCGAGCGTACGCCATCCCCAAGGTGACTTCGGCCCTGGCATACCCACCGGGCTCCTACCCTCACCACCCCCATGGGGATGATCGCGGGGCGTCATCGCCGAACCACGAACTGAAGGGCGCCGGCCCAGCCAACGCTTCCGGCCTGCCTTACCCAACTGGACGTTAGCGTGGTCGAGGTTCCCGACCTGGCCTATCGTTGCCATACAGACCTTACGCACCATGCGAATCTCACCGCTGGGCAAACGCAACGTGGCATAATCACCTTCGCGAGCCATCAGCTGGGCCACAGCACCGGCAGCGCGAACCATCTGCCCACCCCGCCCGGGGTGCAGTTCGACATTGTGCACGAGCGTACCCATAGGGATGCGCTCAAGTGGCAGTGCGTTTCCAACCACGACCTCGGCTTCAGTCCGGGAACTGAGGATGATAGCTCCCACCTTCAGCCCCACCGGAGCCAGGATGTAGCGTTTCTCGCCGTCGGCATAGACCAAAAGAGCAATGCGCGCCGAACGATTGGGATCATACTCGATCGAGTCAACGCGAGCCGGGATGTCAAGCTTGTCGCGCTTGAAATCTACCACCCGATACTTCCGGGCGTGGCCACCGCCGTGATGACGTACCGTGATACGCCCATAGGCGTTTCGGCCGCCGCGCTTATTGAGCTGGCGTACCAAGCTCTTCTCCGGTGTCGTCCGGGTGATCTCCTCAAAGGTCTGACCGACCAGGTTCCGGCGGCCCGGGGATGTTGGGCGGAACTTCTTAATAGCCATGTTACGCCTCCAGTGCCTTAATCCGCTCGCCGGCGGCCAGGGTGACGACAGCCTTCTTCCAGGGAGTCCGCCGGCGGACAACCCGCCGACCGCGCATCTTGTTCGCCTTCCCGGCCATCACCATCGTCCGAACGCGATCCACGTCCACACGATAGATCTCCTCGACCGCGCGCTTGATCTCCAGCTTGTTCGCTTTCATATGGACGACGAAGACATATTGCTGCTGCTCACGCAGAGCGAAAGCCTTCTCCGTCTCCAGTGGTCGCACGATAATGTCATAGGTGTTCATCAGCTACTCCTCGGCACCTGCGCCCAGAAGCCCATGGATGGCCTCGAGCGATGCCAGCGGCAGCACCAGTGTGTCGAAGTTCAACAGGTCGCGGACATTCAGATACTGAGCCCGCAACGTCTTGGCCTGCGCAAGGTTCCGCACCGACAGCTCAACCGCGGGGTTGCTCGAGGGCAACACGACGAGCGTCCGCCCCTCATATGCCGACATCCGCCGAAGCGCGCCGACGATTTCCTTGGTCTTGGGGGCATTCAGTTGCAGTTCGTCCACAACAACAACCTGCTGGGCTGCAGCCTTTGCCGAAAGCGCTGAACGCAGGGCCGCCTGACGCATCTTCTTGGGCATTTTCTTCTCATAGCTCCGCGGCATTGGTCCATGGGCCACACCACCACCGACGAAGATGGGCGCATTACGGCTTCCGTGCCGCGCGCGCCCGGTGCCCTTCTGACGATACCACTTTGCCTTCGAGCGGTTGTTCTCGCCGCGAGTCTTCGTCTTATGCGTCCCCAGGCGAGCGTTGCTCAACTGCCGAACCAGCGCCTGATGCATCAATGGGACGTTGACTGCACCCTCGAAAACCTCAGGTCGTAGCATAACTTCGCCGACCTTCTCCCCCTGCATATTGACGACGGGAACTAGCATGGCTAGCCTCCTCTGGCGACCCGCTGCTTACGGACGCCCTTGATCAGAACCAGGGCTCCCTTTGGCCCGGGCACAGAGCCGCGGACGGCCAGGAGATTTCGCTCCGGATCCACCAACACGACCTCCAAGTTCTGAACCGTAGTCTGCTTGTTCCCGAGCTGGCCGGGCATCCTCTGGCCCTTCCAGACCCTACCAGGGGTTGCGCAAGCACCAATAGAACCGGGGGCGCGCTCACGGTCAGACTGGCCATGGGTATGGGGACCACCCGCAAAGTGATGTCGCTTCACCACACCCTGAAAGCCACGACCCTTGGATTTGCCCTGAATATCGACACGTTCGCCGGGCTCGAAGATGTCCACGAGGATCTGCTGCCCAAGCGTATATGTCTCATCCTCGCGTGTCCGCACCTCGCGCAGATGACGAAGCTGCGGCACACCAGCATTCTCCAGGTGGCCCTGTTGCCCCTTGGTCAAATGCTTGGTCTTCGCGGGACCAAACCCGAGCTGCACAGCCCGATAGCCATCTCGCTCGGGCACACGCAACTGAGTCACAAAGCACGGCCCAGCTTCCACAACAGTGACCGGCACAACCGTGCCATCCTGCTTGTAGATCTGGGTCATACCGACCTTCCGTCCTAGAATACCTTTCACCGATTCCTCCTTGGGACTGCCAGCGCTCAAGCTCAGTCACGGTGGACCGGGCTCTTAGCACGCTCTGCGTGTCACACGCGCATCATCATCCCTGTTGCTTCGACACCATCCCCCCCCGGCATCGGCCCTAAGCACACAGTGAACCGAAGACCGGGGGGGCGAATGTGCCGGTTATGCACAAACTGAACGAACTACAGCTTAATCTCGATGTCGACGCCCGCCGGCATATTGAGCCGCATCAGCGTGTCGATCGTCTTCGAATCCGGATCCTGGATATCGATCAGGCGCTTGTGCGTACGAATCTCGAAGTGCTCGTGGCTATCCTTGTCAATGTACGTCGAGCGGCGAACGGTATAGCGTTCGACCCGGGTAGGTAGCGGAACGGGACCCGCAACATGCGCACCCGTGCGCTCCGCAGCCTCGACAATCCGACGAGCAGACTCGTCGAGAATGCGGTGATCGTATCCCTTCAGCCGAATGCGAATGCGTTGTTTAGCCATAAACCACCCTGTTGTGGGGTTGCCTGCAACTAGGCAATGATCTTGGTGATGACGCCAGCACCGACGGTCAGACCACCCTCGCGAATCGCGAAGCGGTGACCAGACTCAAGCGCAACCGGGCTCATCAGGTCGACGGTCATCGTCGTGTTATCGCCGGGCATCACCATCTCAACGCCCTCGGGCAGGGAGACGGTGCCGGTGATGTCCATCGTGTTGATATAGAACTGCGGCTTGTAGCCGGTGAAGAAAGGCTTATGACGTCCGCCCTCATCCTTGCGCAGGATATAGACGTTGGCCTCGAACTTCTTGCGGGCCTGAATCGAGCCAGGAGCCGCAACGACGACACCACGACCGACCTCTTCCTTGCCGACACCGCGCAGCAGCAAACCAGCGTTGTCACCAGCCTGAACGATCGGCAGCGTCTTGTGGAACATCTCCATCGATGTCACCACCGTGCGGCGTGGCTTCTCGTACATATCGCCAACCAGCTCGACCTCGGTATTGGGCTTGAGCGTACCGCGGTCAACACGCCCCGTCACCACAGTGCCACGGCCCTTGATCGAGAAGACGTCCTCGATGGGCATCAAGAAGGGCAGATCCTCATCACGAACTGGCGTGGGGATGTACTCGTCCACGACGCGCATCAGCTCCCAGATCGACGCATAGGCCGGATCATTCGGATCATTGCTCTGGCACGAAAGGGCCTGCAGAGCAGAACCATGGACCACGGGGGTCTCATCGCCGGGGAACTGATAGGAGTTGAGCAACTCACGGATCTCGAGCTCGACAAGCTCCAGCAGCTCAGGATCGTCCATGAGGTCAACCTTGTTAAGGAACACGACCACAGCCGGGACCTCAACCTGCTTCGCCAGCAGGATGTGCTCACGCGTCTGAGGCATCGGGCCGTCGACTGCGGAAACGACCAGGATTGCGCCGTCCATCTGAGCAGCACCCGTGATCATGTTCTTGATGTAGTCACGGTGACCCGGGCAGTCAACGTGCGCGTAGTGCCGGTTCTCGGTCTCATACTCAACGTGCGAGATAGCCACGGTGAGGATCTTGGTCGCATCGCGACGGAACATCTTCGCATCGGCCTTGGCGACCTCGTCATAGGCCTTGTACTCTGCCCATCCCTTGGTGGACAAGGTCCGCGTGATTGCCGCGGTCAACGTCGTCTTACCGTGATCGATGTGACCAATAGTCCCAACGTTCACATGTGGCTTAGTACGCTCGAAAACCTCTTTAGCCATTGCTTGCCTCTCCTTATTCTACTTACAGATTGATTCCACGGTCTCTGTCGTGTTTGATTATGTGCTAGCTCAGCCAGCACCTCTGCCTCGTGTACTCAGGCTCCGTAGCCGTACACGATCGCATCCAACTGCCGGGAGTCCACCGGGTCGTAATGGTGGAACTCCATTGTGAATGTCCCCCGTCCTTGCGTCAAGCTCCGCAACTCGGTGGCGTACCCAAACATCCGTGCCAGTTTCACAAATGCCCGGACTACTTGGCTACCACCAGCCCTGGGCTCCATCAACCGGATATCGGCATCTCGAGAGTTCAGGTCTCCCAGAACCTCCCCTACGAACCCTTCCGGTACCACAACCTCGACGTCCATCGTTGGCTCCAGCAACACCGGCGTCGCCGCTTCTACTGCCTGATGCAAGGCTTGCGACGCTGCCGCTTTGAACGCCACCTCTGTGGAAAGAAGCACATCAGCCGTCGCGTCGACCAGCCGGATCGAGACCCCAACCATCGGATACCCGGCAACCACACCGCTATCCAACGACTCAAGCGCCCCAGCTCTGACAGACTCAATGAACGGAGCTGCCAGGTCCTGCGGACGCAGTTGATTGATGAACCCGGACGATTCCCCTGGCCCGGTAGGACTGACTTCGAGTACTACCCGAGCGAATTGGGGCTTACCGGCGAGCGGCCGATCAAAGACAACTTCGGCGCGCCCGGTAGTCGTGACGGTCTCCTTATACGCAACGCGCGGCCTTCCGACATTCGCTTCCACCCTAAACTCGCGGAGCATTCGGTCTACGAGAATCTCAAGGTGCAGCTCTCCCATCCCCCACAAAAGCGTCTGTCCAGTACCTTCATCAACCTGCACCCGGAACGTTGGGTCCTCTTCGGCCAACCGCGCCAAAGCCTCAACCAGGTGGTCTTGATCAGCCACCGTTTTGGGCTCTACAGCGACGGAGATAACCGGCTCCGGGAAGTGTATCGGCTCCAGTACAATCGGTGCGTGCATCGCCGATAGCGTATCGCCGGTCACGGTGTTTTTCAGCCCCACCGTGGCACCGATGTCGCCTGCGCGGAGTTCATCGACCTCCTCACGGCGGTCGGCAAACATCCTGAGCAGCTTGGTGACACGCTCGCGGATCGCCTTACCAGAGTTCAGGTAGACAGAACCGCGGGTCATAGTACCGGAATAGATGCGGAAGTATGCGAGTCGTCCCGCATAAGGATCTGTAGCTATTTTAAAGATCAAGGCTGCCAGCGGAGCATCCGCATCTGCAGGCCGCTCCTCAGTCCGCTCTTTTTTGGGATTCCACCCCGTTATCGGGGGGACATCCAGCGGAGAAGGCAAGAAATCAACCACTGCATCCAGGAGCAACTGCACCCCCTTGTTCCGCAGTGACGAACCACACAACACCGGCTGAACCTTGCCGGAGACCACAGCCTTTCGCAGTGCCCAGCGCAAATCGGCGCCCGAGATCTCCTCGTCATCAAGATACCGGACCATCAACTCATCATCCGTCTCGACGACAGCCTCGACCATCGCATCACGGGCCGCACTGGCCTCTTCCTCAAGCTCCACATGAACCGGCCCGAACTCAGGCACCTGTCCCAACTCATCCTGCCAGTAGACAGCGCGCCACTCGATCAGATCGACAACGCCTCGGAAGTCCGACTCTGCGCCGATCGGCCACTGGATGGGCACCGGGTTTGCCTTCAGCCGCTCGCGAATCGTGCCGACGGCGTAAGGGAAGCTCGCACCCAGCTTGTCCATCTTGTTCACAAAGGCGATCAGTGGCACATGAAATTCCTGAGCCTGTCGCCAGACAGTCTCCGACTGCGGCTCGACACCAGCCGTACCATCAAACACGACGATGCCGCCGTCAAGAACCCGAAGACTGCGCTGAACTTCCGCGGTAAAGTCGATATGTCCAGGTGTATCCACGATGTTGATCTGGCAGTGGCGCCAGTAACACGTGACTGCAGCGGACATAATCGTGATCCCGCGCTCCTTCTCCTGGAGCATCCAATCGGTAACGGTAGTGCCCTCATCCACATTACCAAGACGATAGGTGCGCCCGGTGTAGAACAGGATGCGCTCCGTCGTCGTGGTCTTGCCCGCATCGATGTGGGCAATGATCCCGATGTTGCGTATATTCTCTAGTGAATGTACCTCGGACATCGCTTGAACCCCGTTTACATTTCCAGCGATGGCCGAACCTGTTCCGATGGTCCCAGACCACGCCGCTCTAGAAAGAAGCGGTCAAGCCGTTACAGCGATTTCATCTGCGCCGCAACGACCGCCGAGCGACCCTACCAGCGCAGATGGGCAAACGCCCGGTTGGCTTCCGCCATCTTCAATGTATCCTCGCGCCGCTTGACTGCCGATCCGGCACCGTTCGCCGCATCCACTAACTCAGCCGCCAGCTTCGAGGCCATATTACGGCCCGAGCGGTTCCGCGCCGCGGCCAACATCCAACGGATAGCCAGAGACAATTGCCGATACTCAGGCACCTCTACCGGGATCTGATACGTAGCCCCACCGACACGTCGCGGCTTCACCTCGACAGCAGGGAGGACATTCGCCAGCGCGTCGCTGAAGACCTCGATCGCCGGCTTGTTCGCACGCGCCTCAGCCTGATCCAACGCATCGTACATGATCCGCTGAGCCACACTCTTCTTGCCCCCACGCATCATCCGATTGATGAACTTCTGCAGTGGCACGCTGTCGTAGCGGATATCGGGCTCAACCTGTCGCCTAGCTGGACGATTTCGTCTTGACATTCTCTATTCCATCCTCAACCGTTCTATCGTCCGTTCCAATGACCCATCCTGGCGTCAATTCGAACGGCCACGCGGATTACTTCCCGCTCTTCTCAGCCGCGTGCTTGGTGCCGTATTTGGAGCGCTGCTGATGGCGGCCATTCACCCCAGCAGAGTCCAAAGCGCCACGCACAATGTGATAGCGAACGCCAGGGAGATCCCTCACACGCCCACCACGCACCAGCACCACCGAGTGCTCCTGCAGGTTATGGCCCTCGCCCGGGATATAAGCCGTTACCTCGATTCGATTCGACAACCGCACACGAGCGGTCTTGCGGAGCGCCGAGTTAGGCTTCTTAGGCGTCGTGGTACGCACGATCGTGCAGACGCCACGCTTCATGGGGTTTCCACCGCTGACGCGCTCACGCCTGTTACCCCGCTTCGTGTTGACGTTGAAGGCCAGCGCAGGTGATTTCGCCTTCCGCACCTTCGGCTTACGTCCCTTTCGCAGCAATTGGTTAATCGTCGGCACTTTCTCCTCCTGATTCAGATTCCGCCTGGCTCAAACCAGACGCCGGCAGAACCTAGCCCTTCCATTTTCTCACTGAAGAAGGCCATCTATGCTGCGATGGCCTCCTGATGTCGACCGTGTCGGCTTCCCAGCCGCCCTACCCCATTGTCGATGGCAGGAGATGTAGCTGCCACCCTCATGCGAAGGGTGATTCTACCACAAAGCCTCTAAAGGTCAACAGAACCCCTTTGGCATATAGGCACTACCGCACATTCTGCGGCGTGAGTCCCAACAGCCCCATCCCCAACTTCGGAAGCTGTGCGCGCCGATCGTCGCGACCGAAATGCAGCACCTCGCCCGAATCTGTAACCGCCTCGACGGAGAGCGCCAAGCTCTGAAGCTCCTTGACCAACACCTTGAACGAAGCGGGGATACCTGGCTCTTCAATCGGCAGGCCCTTCACGATGGACTCGTAAGCCTTGACGCGCCCCTGAACATCGTCCGACTTGATCGTCAGCATCTCCTGCAGGATATAGGCGGCACCGTAAGCCTCTAGGGCCCAGACCTCCATCTCACCAAAGCGCTGACCACCGAACTGCGCCTTACCACCCAGAGGTTGCTGCGTCACGAGAGAGTACGGCCCAGTCGAACGCGTGTGTACCTTATCCTCAACCAGGTGTGCAAGCTTCATCATATAGATGATGCCCACGGTCACCGGCTGGCTGAAAGGCTCGCCCGTCTTCCCGTTGTACAGAACCATCTTCCCCAGTGTGGGAAGCGGGTCATTGTGAGCGTGGCTGTAGGAGGTCGCTCTCAGAATTACCTCGTCGTCGGAAAGCGCCGATACGTCCTCGCCACGGGCCTCCATCCAAAGGCGCAAGCATACCGCCTGAGCTTTGAGGTCCACAGCCTGCCGCTGCTGTGGCAGTCGAGGGTCATCCTCGAACGACAGGAGGCTGTCCGGGTCATAACCGAAATCGCGCAGCCACTCACGAAGCACCGAACGCCGTGCGTACACCACATCACTACGCAGCCGGTCAGCATCATAACCCTTGGGCGTTAGCCACGAAGCAACATAGATGAGCCGCGCTTCCTCATCATCTTCAAGCGACTCGAGCGGATACTCCTGCACCTTGAGCCAGGTCCAGGCACGCTCCATAATGTCATCCCAGGACTGGTCAATCAACCATGCTCTCGCCAATTCGGCAGCAATCTCCTGCTCATCGGCACCGTCAAATACGGGAGTCACGGTACTGAAGCCAAGCCTGTACGCCGCCCACCCAAGGTGCGTCTCCAGGACCTGACCGATGTTCATCCGGCCAGGTACACCAAGGGGGTTCAAGATGATGTCGATCGTCCGGCCATCAGCCAGGAACGGCATATCCTCTACGGGCACAATCTGCGAGATCACGCCCTTGTTTCCGTGACGGCCCGCCATCTTGTCGCCCTCGGTGATCTTGCGACGCTGGATCACGTTCACGCGCACAACCTTCTCCACACCAGCAGGAAGATCACGGTATTCCTCGCGGTCGAAGATCTTGACATCGACGACCTTACCGTGAGCGCCGTGGGGCATGCGCAAGCTCGTGTCCTTTACATCGCGCAGCTTCTCGCCAAAGATGGCCCGCAACAGCTTCTCTTCAGGCGTAAGCTCCTTCTCGCCCTTCGGCGTAATCTTGCCGACGAGGACATCCAGAGGCCCGACCTCCGCACCGATTCGCACGATGCCATCCTCATCGAGGTCACGAAGCGCTTCCTCCGAGACGTTCGGGATCTCACGAGTCACCTCCTCGGGACCAAGCTTGGTATCCCGGGCCGACAACTCATGTTTCTCGACGTGAACCGAAGTGAACTTATCCTGCCAGACGAGCTCCTCGCTAAGGAGAATCGCATCCTCGAAGTTGCCACCCTCCCAGGACATAAAGGCGACCAGCACGTTCTGACCAAGCGCCAGATCACCGCCGTGTGTAGAGGAGCTATCGGCCAGCACATCGCCGGCTTCGACACGCTGCCCCTTGGCGACGACAATTCGCTGGTCCAGGCAGGTACTCTGGTTGGAGCGGGCGTATTTCTGCAGCCAGTAGGTGCGAACTTCGCCATCGTCCTGAAGAATCCCTATCTCGTTACCGGACGCCTTCAGGACCGTCCCCCCCATCTTGGCCGTGACCACGAGGCCCGAGTTCAACGCAGCAGAGCGCTCGATGCCGGTTCCCACCAAGGGTGCCTCGGGGCTGATTAACGGCACTGCCTGCCGCTGCATGTTCGAACCCATCAGCGCACGGTTGGCGTCATCGTGCTCCAAGAAGGGAATGAGCGCGGCAGACACACCCACCATCTGAACCGGAGCAACATCGATGTAGTCGACGCGTTCGGGTGGAGCGAAAATGTAGCTGTCGCCCTTGCGCGCCACGACACGGTTGTCAACGAAGCGTCCCTTGGCATCCAGCGCAGCATTCGCCTGTGCGATCGTGTAAGGCTCCTCGCGATCAGCAGACAGGTATAGGATCTCGTTTGAGACGCGCGGGACAACCCGGACCGGATCGCGCAATGCCAGAACAGCGATCTTCTCGGCGATCTCCGGCGTGACCTCAGTTCCTGCCGTTGCAACGACGTCGCCAGTCTCCGGGTTCTCGATATCATCACGCAGGATCTCCCCGGTGAGTTGATCGACAGTATTCGACACGGTCCGGACAACACGCCGATAGGGCGTCTCGATGAAACCCAAATCATTGACGCGGCCGTAGGTACTGAGGCGCCCAATCAGACCAATGTTCGGTCCTTCCGGGGTCTCGATCGGGCAAATACGACCATAGTGGCTGTGGTGAACGTCGCGAACGTCGAAGCCAGCACGCTCGCGGCGCAATCCACCCGGCCCCAGCGCCGACAGGGTTCGCTTGTGGGTCAGACTGGACAGAGGGTTCGTTTGCTCCATAAACTGAGACAACTGGCTCGACCCAAAGAACTCGCGAATCGACGCGACAACGGGCCGGATGTTGATCAATCCAACAGGCGTGGGGGATTCCTCGCGGATACTCATGCGCTCCTTCACCACGCGCTCCATACGCACGAGACCTACGCGAATCTTCGCCTGCACAAGCTCACCCACGGTCTTCACACGACGGTTGCCCAGATGATCCATATCATCCGGTCCGGCAACGCCATTGTTGATGTGGATCATGCGGCGCACCAGCGCGACAAAATCCTCCTTCGTAATCGTACGAATGGACATCGGGACATTGATCTGCATCCGCTGGTTCAGCTTATAGCGCCCGACTTCCTGAAGGTTGTAGCGCTGGGGATCATAGAGCTGTGAGACCAGATACTCCTGGGCGTTCTCAAGTGTAGGAGGGTCACCGGGACGCATGCGGCGGTAGAACTCAATCATCGCCTCCTGAGCCAGGCTACGGCCCGCCTTCAGGTCCCACGGTGGCTCCTGGCGTAGCGTATCCCTGATCCATGGATGATCGGGGTCACTGTCCGCATCCTTGAACAGCTCGATGAGTTCATCATCGGTGCCCTGTGTAAGCACGCTGCTATGCATCGGATCATCCACAGCGGCAAGCGCGCGCAAGAAGATGGTCACCGGGATCGTGCGCTTGCGGTTGAAGCGCAGCGTCAAATAGCCGGACTTACGGGTCTCGAATTCCATCCACGCGCCGCGATCGGGGATCAGTTTAGCCATGGCCATGCGGTGACCAGTGGCGCGATCCTGGCCGGCTTCAAAGTACACACCCGGCGAGCGGATCAACTGTGACACCACCACGCGCTCGGATCCGTTGATGATGAAG
>JAKJAE010000299.1:248-4214 GCA_022707665.1 Chloroflexota bacterium | reverse complement strand
CGGCACATTTGCACCGGTGATGGGGCAGGAGGCCGCAAACGTAGGGGCAACGGCAGCGCTGCGTCCATCGGACTGGATGGTGGTGGCGTTCCGCGAGGCCGCGGGCGAGTTGATGCGGGGACGGGCCATGGAGGACCTGCTGCTCTACTATGGCGGCTATAACGAAGGAGGGTTCATCCCTGAGGGTGTGAACAATCTCCCAACGTCCATTCCGGTGGGTTCGCAGACCCTGCATGCTGTGGGCCTGGCCTGGGCGATGAAGTACCGGGGCAAGGATGACGTGGCCATGGTCTTCTTTGGGGATGGCGCGACGTCACAGGGCGATTTCCACGAGGCTCTCAACTTCGCTGGAGTCTACGGCGTGCCCGCGGTCTTTGTATGCCAGAACAATCAGTGGGCGATCTCGTTGCCCCGTTCTAGACAGACCGCCTCGCAGACGCTGGCGCAGAAGGCTCTGGCTCACGGCGTGGTAGGGATCCAGGTGGACGGCAACGATGTACTCGCGATGTACGTTGCAGCCCGCGAAGCCGTCGACCGGGCACGGGCGGGGAAAGGCGCTACGTTGATCGAGGCCGTGACCTACCGGATGTCGGTGCATACAACGGCGGATGATCCGAAGCGTTACCGCACCGACGAGGAAGTGGAGGGCTGGAAGCTGCGCGATCCCATCACACGGTTTCAGAAGTACCTGCGTGCCAAGGATTTGCTGGACGACGCGTCGTTGGCAGCGCTGGAGGAAGAGATCGACCAGGAGATCCGCGAGGCTGTCGAACGAGCAGAGAAGGTGATGGCAGAACCCGTGGACGCACTGGCAATGTTCGACCATATGTATGGAGAGGCATCGCCTCACCTTGCTGCGCAGAAGGATGAGCTGGCGCGCGAGCTAAAAGCGCAGGAGCTGTAGCTATGGCAAAGATGACGATGGTACAGGCGCTGAATCTGGCGCTAACGCAGGAGATGGCGAAGGACGACCGGGTGATCGTTCTGGGAGAGGATGTCGGTCGCGATGGGGGTGTGTTCCGCGTCACAGATGGGCTCTTCGAAACGTACGGTGAGAATCGCTCTGTCGACACGCCGCTGGGTGAGGCTGGCATTGTTGGGATGGCTATCGGAATGGCCGTGTACGGGCTGAGACCGGTAGCCGAGATCCAGTTCTCGGGCTTCATCTATCAGGCCTTTCACCACATCGAGCAACATGCGGCGCGGATGCGTTGGCGCTCGCGAGGGCGGTTTTCCGTCCCGATGGTCATTCGCGCGCCGTTTGCCGCGGGTGTTCGCGCGCTGGAGCACCATTCGGAGAGCCGCGAGGCATACTTTGCCCATACGCCGGGACTCAAGATGGTCATCCCATCCGGCCCGAGAAATGCGCGGGCGCTTCTTTTGTCCGCGATCCGTGACCCAGACCCGGTGATTTTCTTCGAACCCAAGTCGATCTACCGTGCTTTCCGCGAGGAGGTCCCCGAGGAAGAGGAGACTATGGAGATCGGCAAGTCGGTCATCGCACGCGAGGGCAAAGACCTGACGATGATCTCGTATGGCGCGATGATGCGCCCGACGCTTGCTGCCGCAGAGAAGCTGGCGGAGGAAGATGGCGTGCAGGCTGAGGTGATCGATCTGCTATCCCTGTCACCCCTGGATGACACGCTTTTCACCGCGTCAGCCCGGAAAACGGGACGCGTGGTGATTGTGCACGAGGCGCACCGGAGCTTCGGGCCCGGGGCGGAGATCGCATCGCGCACTATGGAGCAGTCGTTCTGGATGCTCGAAGCGCCGATCAAACGTGTCACAGGCTTTGATATCGTCGTGCCGCTCTTTGCTCGGGAGCAGGCGTATCTGCCGAACGCTGAGCGAGTATTGCGGGCTGCGCGCGAGACGTTGAGCGTCTAGGGAGGAGGATCACATGGCGAAGGAATTCAGACTTCCCGATCTGGGTGAAGGCATTCACGAGGGAGAGGTTCTGGCTGTGAAGGTTCGCGCTGGACAACAGGTCAAGGAAGACGACGTCATCCTCGAGGTCGAAACCGACAAGGCGGCGGTGGAACTCCCTTCTCCCTTTACGGATGTCGTAACGGACGTGCGGGTAGGGCCGGGGGACGTGGTCCACGTGGGCGATGTGTTGATGGTCTTTGGTGGACCTGGTGACGGCGCTTCGGTAGGAGAAACCGAGCTCGCGGCCGGGCATCCTTCTCCGGTGCCCACAGCTGGTGCACAGCAGAGGGTCGGGGGACCTGCGGTTGAGAAGCTAGTCGAGCCCCCCGCAGTAACCCGTGGGGAGGGACCTGTGCCGGCAGCGCCGTCGACAAGACGTCTGGCTCGCGAGTTGGGCGTTGATTTGCATAGCGTCACGCCGACAGGCCCAGGGGGGCGTGTCACGTCGGATGACGTGCGTGCCCATGCCGGTCAGCGTCAGGGCGAGCAGGTCGCGGACGCGGTTGTGAAGGGGTCCGAGCCTGTCGATCGCTCTGAAGGTACCGGCGCCCAAGCGACCGCCGGGGCACCTTCTCAGGTCGCGTACGACGGGGCTGACGAGGTGGAGCGGGTACCTTTGCGCTCAGTACGCCGGGCAACGGCCAGGCATATGGCGCTTGCGTGGTCACAGATTCCGCATGTCACGACCCAGGATCTTGTCGATATCACCGAACTCGAATCGTTGAGACAGCGGTACAAGGACGAAGTCCGGGACCGTGGGGGGGCGTTGACGCTCACCGCTTTCGTGGTGAAGGCCCTGGCCCATGCACTGAAGGAGTTCCCGAAGTTCAACGCGAGCCTCGATACCGGGGCGGATGAGATCGTGTTGAAGAAGGTCTATCACATCGGCGTGGCCGTCGACACGGAACGCGGACTTCTGGTGCCGACGCTCCGTCACGTAGACAGGAAGAGCGTCGTGGAACTGGCTCTGGAACTCAAGACCCTGGCTGACCGTGCTCGGGAGGGTCGTGCAACGGTCGAGGAACTGCAGGGGAGTACAATGACGATTACGAACGTCGGCGCGATTGGCGGGACAGGGTTCACCCCGATCATCAACTATCCCGAGGTCGCGATCCTTGGGTTCGCTCAGGCGAGGGTCCAGCCTGTTGCCGTGGCGGCAGACCCTGGTGCCGGCACCGAGGTGTTGGGTAAGGGTTACGAATTCGTCCCGCGGTTGATGATGCCGATCGTCCTGGCGTTCGACCATCGGGTCAACGACGGCGCCGAGGCACAGCGTTTTCTGAACGCCGTGATTGCGCAGTTAGAAAACCCAGAGCGGCTGCTGATGGGACTGTAGCTAGCGTGTATGAAAGGAAAGTGGCAATGGCGGAAACGAAAGAGCGGGGACTCGAGGTAACAACCCTTGGAGGTGGCTGTTTCTGGTGTTTGGAGGCGGTCTTCGATCAGGTTCGTGGTGTCGAGGATGTCGTCTCAGGGTACGCCGGAGGCAAAGTCGCCCATCCATCTTATGAGCGGGTGTGTACCGGGACGACTGGCCATGCTGAGGTTGTGCAGGTGGCTTTCGATCCATCGGTCATCAGCTATCGTGAGATTCTGGACATCTTCTTCTCAGTCCACGATCCCACAACGCTGAACCGTCAGGGAGCCGATATCGGGACGCAGTACCGTTCCGTGATCTTCACACACAACGCTGCACAGCGGGAGACTGCCGAGGCGGCAATGCGGGATCTGGAAGACCGCAAGGTATTCCGGGACCCGGTTGTGACGCAGGTTGTGCCGCTGGAGGCTTTCTACCCAGCGGAAGACTACCACCAGGAGTACTTCGCGCATCATCCGGAGCGAGCCTACTGTGCTGCTGTTATCAGTCCGAAAGTGGCAAAGTTCCAGAAACACTTCGCGGACTGGCTGAAGGTAGAGGTCTAGACAGAAGACTGGGCACGCTGCAAGAGGTGCTCAGGACCAGGAGGGAGACCTATGGGTGACAAGGTTAAGAAGACAGAGGCCGAGTGGCGTGAGACGCTCACGCCGGAAGCCTAT
>JAKJAE010000299.1:0-238 GCA_022707665.1 Chloroflexota bacterium | reverse complement strand
ATCACGTGCTACGGGAGAAGGGGACTGAACGCGCTTTCACAGGCAAGTACTACACGATGGACGAAGCCGGCATCTACCGGTGCGCTGCGTGTGGGCAACCCCTCTTCGATTCGGAGACGAAGTACCATTCGGGAAGCGGATGGCCCAGCTTTTACGCGCCGCTTACAGAGGGCAGTGTGGAGACAGCGACGGATCGGAGTTTTCTGATGATCCGAACGGAAGTGAAGTGCAGCCGATG
>JAKJAE010000298.1 GCA_022707665.1 Chloroflexota bacterium | reverse complement strand
CGGGGCAGTTGCTCGCCGCGCCGCCGCGGGCCGTGTTGGTGATCCAGTGCGGCGAGTTGCGGTAGATGGCGCAGATGGTCTCGTCACCGACGACGAAGGCACGGATGTCACGGCCGGGCTTCTCGACGTACTCCTGGATGTAGTAGATCGAGTGGTGGTAGGAGCCGAGCACCTGTTTGTGCTCCAGCACAGTCTCGGCGGCCTCGCGGTCGTTGATCTTCGAGAGGAGGCGTCCCCAGGAGCCAACGCCGGGTTTGAGGACGACGGGATAGCCCATGCTCTCGATGGCTTCGAGCGCCGATTCGGGCGTAAAGGCTATCTTGGTGTTGGGCGTGGGGACGCCGGCGCGGACGAGGGCACTTGTCGTGAGCAGCTTGTTGCCGCAGGTGTTGGCCACGTCGTAGGTGTTGACTGTGGGGATTCCCCAGTCGCGGTAGAGCAGCAGTGCGAAGTGCGCCCTGGAGTGGTTGATGCAGCGCTCCAGGATGACGCTGTAGCTCTGCCAGCCGTTGCGCTGGATGTCGAAGATCACCTCACGGTCGTCGATGGTGTCGAAGGGCACGCCGCGCTTCTCGAGCTCCTGGATCAGGAGCTTTTCCTCGACGCGGACGCGGGAGAGGAGGACGCCCACCCTGGTGGCCATGTTACTCACCCCAGTCCTCTTCTTCCTCGGGCGCAGGGGCTACGGCGGGCGGGTCGAGGCTGACGACTTCCAGCTCCATCCCACAGTCCGGGCAGATGACGATCTCGTGCACGATGGCGTCCTGCGCCAGGGTGATGTCGGCGCCGCACTCAGGGCATTCGGCAAGCATAGTGTTTGCGGACATGGTATCTCTCCTCCTTGGTTGGCTACTGGGTGGAATTCTACCATAGAGAGGGCCTGTCGGTAGGTATGGTAGAATCCGAGCTAGCGTGATGGCTATGTCAAGAGGTGAGCTGTGAGTGCGGACTCCGGGGGGAATGTGGCGCCTGCGTTCCGGTTGGGGGACACGGAGGTAGGGGGGCGGCTCGTGCTGGCGCCGATGTCGGGATACAACGACCAACCGTTCCGGCGGCTGTGCCGGCGGTTCGGGGCGTCGCTGGTCTACACGGGGCTGATCTCGTCCAACGCGATCGTGTATGGCCGGCGTGCGCTCGGGAATGCACGGACGGAGCACATGCTGCAGTTCCATTCCGAAGAGAGGCCCGTGGTCTGCCAGTTGTTCGGCAGCGTGGACAGCATGATCATCGAAGCGGCGCAACTGGTGGAGGGGCTGGGCGTCGCCGCGATTGACATCAACCTGGGATGCCCCACGCCCAAGGTGGCCGGCTCGGGAGCAGGGGCGTCGATGTTACGAGACGTGGGGTCGGTCGCGCGGCTGTTTGCAGGACTGACGCGGGTGCTCTCGGTGCCCGTGAGTGGAAAGATCCGGCTGGGACTCGACGACGACTCGCGCAACTACCTCGAGGTGGCGCGGGCGATCGCGGACAATGGCGCCGCGCTGATCGCGGTCCATGGGCGGACGGCCGTGCAGGCGTACCGGGGTTCTGCGGACTGGCAGGCCATTGCCGAGGTGAGACAGGCTGTGGGCATTCCGGTGCTGGCGAGTGGGGATGTGAAAGAGCCTGGAGACGTCGAGAGGATCCTATCTGCCACGGGATGCGACGGCGTGATGATTGGTCGGGCGGCGATTGGCAATCCGTGGATATTCCAGGGGTTTGGCCGGGGCGAGGTCCCGTGGGCGGAGCGGGCGCTCGTGGTGCAGGAGCACCTGGAGATGATGCTCGCGTTCCACGGGGCGCACCAGGGGGTGCGGCGGTTCCGCAAGCACCTGCGGGAGTACCTGGCGAGCTCGGGGATCCCGCGGCGCGAGCGAGCGAGGCTGTTGGCCTGTGACGATCCGGAGCAGCTCCGCGAGGGGTTGCTGGGGGGCGGGATTCCCTGACGCGCTTGTGCCGGATGCCAGATCCGGCCCATCTCAGGCCTCGTCGTCGGGGGCGTGGTCGGGCGAGACCTCCATCGCGCGCTGGATTGCGTCGCGACCGAAGCGGTCGCGGACCTGGTCGAGCGCCTCCTGGAGCCGGCGTCCCTTCTGGCTGGTCGTGTCCCACAGATGGAGCTGCTCACGCGGCGGCTCCAGGTTGCTGACCCCCACACCGATCAGGCGCACCGGCTTGCCGTGCGGCCAGTGGCTGTCCAGAAGCTGCTGAGCGTTGCGGTAGATGTCGTCGTCGCGGTCGGTGAGCGCGGGGAGCGTGATCTGGCGGGTCGACGTGGTGAAGTCGGCCCAGCGGAGCTTGATCCTGACGGTGTTGCCGGCAAGCCCGGCGCGGCGGAGCCGGCGCCCGACGCTTTCGGACAGGCGGCAGAGGGTGCGTTTGAGCTCGGCCTCATCGGCGACATCGCGGGCAAACGTGGTCTCGTTGCTGATCGACTTCACCTCGTGATCCGTGCTCACCGGGCGGTCATCGATGCCGCGCGCGCGCCGGACGAGGTCGTAGCCATGTTTGCCGAACCGGGCGGTCAGGTCGGCCTCGGGCCAGTGGGCGAGATCGCCAATGGTATGGATGCCCAGTGACTCGAGCTCGGCTGCAGTCTTGGGCCCGACGCCCCAGAGCTCGCCGACCGGCAGGGGCGCAAGGAAGGCGGCTTCCTCGCCGGGCGGGATGACCTTGATGGCCATCGGGGGGGCGCCGCCGCGCGACGAACGCTTGCCGACGTTGTTGGCGATCTTGGCGACGAGCTTGTTGGCGGCGACGCCCAGAGAGCAGGGCAACTGGACCTCGCGCATGATGGTCGCCTGCAGCTCGGCGGCAATCTGCGCTGCCGGTGCACGCAGAGCACTGACATCGATGAAGGCTTCGTCGATGGAGATCTGCTCGATCAGGTCGGTGAGATTGTGGAGATGGGCGATCACCCGATGGGAGTAGGCGCTGTATTCGTGATGGTGGCCGGGAAGTACGATCAGATCGGGGCAGAGCTGAAGGGCGCGCGCGGTGGGCATGGCCGAACGAACGCCAAAGAGGCGGGCGGGATAGGAGCACGAGGCGATGACTCCCCGGTGCTCGGGGCGCCCACCAACGGCAAAGGGCTTATCCTGCAGGGCAGGATTGTGTAGGGCCTCGACGGCGCAGAAGAAAGCGTCCAGGTCGAGGTGGATGATCTTGCGGGTCATAGCTGCCGGCGCCGCCAAGCGGCTCAGGCCTCCCGTGGTACCTCGCTGCGGCGGACGTTCAGGTCAGCGACGAAGTAGAGCAGCTCGAGGTGGATGCGTTGGGTGGCTTCATCGAACCCCGGGCTCTGATACTCGTAGGGCGTCATCAGGAAGTCCTGCTTGGCGCCAAATACGTGGGCGCTGGTGAGAAACGCCGTGCTGTGGATCGAGACGCCCACGCCCTCGGGCACGCGCACCCGAATGCCACCCACGAAGCCCTGCAGTGTGACCGGGGTCGTCCCCCCTGGGATCTCGGCGTCGGTCAGGTCGAGTGAGACATCGCCGATGAGGCAGAAGATGTTCTCCTCTTTAAGGCGCCATTTTCCTCGGCGCCGGTGGTCTCCCAGGAGCATGAACTGCGTGAAGCTGCGCCCGCCAAACCGGCGCGGGCGGGTGAGGATCCAAACGCCGATGCCAATGAGAATGAGGGGCCACAGATAGCCCCAGATCTCGATGTGCAACAGGTTCTCGAGCAACAACAGCACGCCCAGCGCGATAACAATGGAACCGATGACGATCCGTGTCCTACTTCGCATGGAATAGCTCCTTCTAGACGTGGTCGCGATCAGCTAGGCATCGCCGAAGAGGCGACGCCACAGTTCCAGGTCTTCTTCTGATAACTCCGGTGCTGCATCGTCCGCGGCGGACGCGACGTTCTGCTGGTGCTTGGCGAGCTTGGCGCTGACGTGCCGCGGCGTACCGGTAGCGGCGGGCGTGGCTTGGTCTTGCTGGGGATCCTGCGCGCGTTGATCGGCCTCGCCGAAGACGGCGAGCCAGGCATCGACCTGCGATGTGGACAGCGACCCAGACTTGGAGACCACAGGGGTGACTGCACGGGTGGGCTTGGTGGTCCGCGGTGGGAGGTTGGGCGGGGCGATGGTGCTATTCGGGTCATCGTGAAAGACCTGTAGCCAGCTCTCGACCTCGCGTGTTGAGATGTCGCGAGGTTTCTCGGATGGCGCGCTGGCTTCAGGATCGGGCGCCACGTCGATGCCGAGCTGGTCCGCGATCGAGCGCGTGGTGGCAGGGGGAGGCGG
>JAKJAE010000297.1 GCA_022707665.1 Chloroflexota bacterium | reverse complement strand
TATGCCGCGCTCTATGGCCCGGCCCAGCCGAACGACGACAAGGCAAACGGCCCCAACCGGCAGTACTGCGAAAACTGGCTGGCCCGCACCTGCGAACTGGTCGATAAGTATAAGCCCCAACTGGTCTGGTTCGACTGGTGGATCGAGCAGACTGTCTTCAAGCCCTATCTGCAGAAGTTCGCCGCCTATTATTACAACCAGGGAGAGGCCTGGGGCAAGGGCGTTGCCGTCAATTACAAATACGATGCGTTCCCCGAGGACGTTGCTGTCTACGACATCGAGCGTGGGCAGTTCAGCGACATCAATCCGCGCTTCTGGCAGACCGACACCTCCGTTTCCAAGAACTCCTGGGGCCATATCACCAACCACGACTACAAGACAGCGGGCGATATCATCGGCGACCTGGTGGACATCGTCAGCAAGAACGGCGCATTGCTGCTCAACATCGGCCCCAGGCCCGACGGCACGATCCCGGAGCCCGAGGTCGCGATGCTGCGCGACATCGGCCGTTGGCTCAAGGTCAATGGTGAAGCAATCTACGGCACGCGTCCATGGACCCGCTTTGGGGAAGGCCCGACTCAGGCCGTTGCAGGGTATTTCACTGACACCAAACGGACGCACTACACCAGCGCCGACGTGCGGTTCACTACCAAGAAAGATGCGCTCTACGCGATCTGCCTTGGCTGGCCTGACAAAGATTGGCGCATTAGCTCCCTGGGAACGGGTGCAGGCAAGGTCACGAGCGTCGAGCTCCTGGGCAGCAACGCGACGCTTGTCTGGTCACAGGATGCAGATGGACTGACCGTGAGTGCTCCCGCAGCCAGGCCGTGTGAGACCGCCTATTCACTCAAGATCAAGCTTCAGTAAGTGAGGACAAGATAATGAAAGACAATCCGATCGCAGCAACAACCATCAACAAGGATGATCTCATCGTCATCGCTGGCGCGGGCGGCTTCATCGCTGGCGCACTGACGCGCTACTTCCACGATCAGGGCTTCACGCGCATTCGCGCGATCGATAAGAAGCCATTGCCCGAGTGGTACCAGCGTACGCCCGGCGTGGAGAGCCTGTCGATGGACTTGAGCGAGTATGACAACTGTGTCCGTGCAGTCGAAGGCGCTCGCGAAGTCTACAACCTTGCCGCAGACATGGGCGGGATGGGCTTCATCGAGCGCTTCCGGGTCGAGTGCCTGCGCAGCGTCCTCATCAACACGCACATGATCGAGGCCGCCTATCGCGCCGGTGCCGAGCGCTATTTCTTCTCATCCTCGGCCTGCGCCTACAACACGGACCTACAACAGGATCCCAACGTCCGTGCGCTCAGGGAGTCCGACGCCTATCCGGCGATGGCCGAGCGCGGTTACGGCTGGGAAAAGTTGATCTCCGAGATGTTTTGTCAGGAATACTGGGCCGAGCGGCGTATGAAGACCTTTATCGCCCGCTTCCACAACGTCTATGGACCCAACGGTACGTGGGATGGTGGTCGTGAGAAAGCACCCGCGGCACTCACGCGCAAGGTCATCGAAGCGCAGGACACCGGCGACAACGCCATCACGATCTGGGGTGATGGCCACCAGACGCGCAGCTTCATGTACATCGATGACTGCACCAAGGGCATCGATATGATCATGCACTGCGAGCGCCTGATCGCTACACCGATCAACCTGGGGTCGAGCCACCTGGTCTCCATCAACGACTTGGTGACCATGATCGAGGACATCGCCGGGATCAAGATGAACCGGACCTACGACCTGACCGCTCCGCGCGGCGTCGCGGGCCGCAACAGCGATAACACGTTCATCCGCGAGGTCCTCGACTGGGAACCGAATACCCCCCTGCGGGTGGGAATGGAGCGCACCTACGCCTGGATCAAGCAGCAGTACGCCGACCGCAAAGCGGGCATCTACACCCCGGCAGCCGAGACCGGGATGCCATCAACCCACTAGGGACGATGCGATGGCGTCAGATGCCAGGGTACACACGATGACGCCAGTGTCCGTCATCGCTAATACCTATGCCCGTTCCAACACTTTGCCAGGAGGGAAACAATGAGCCGGATGACCGAAAGAAGCGCACCTATTCCCACCCCGTCTCTGGAAAGCATCATCGGCTCTGTACCCTACCGTATGGCGTTTGCGGGCGGCTGGATCGACCAGCCCTTCGTGTCGAAGCTCAACCCCACATCACCCGGCTCGATGGTCGTGGTAGCGATCCACCCAACGGTCCGCTTTATGGACCGCTGCGGGATGGGCACCAGCACCCGGCGCGTCGCAGCTCGGCTGTGGCCCGATGGCCTACCCGATAGCGATCCCGCTGAGCTGGTCAAAGCGCTCTACGCAGAGGAGAACAAGGGCCAGGCCGAGCCATCAGGATCACAGGATATGATCGGCCTGCTCTACCCCGGCGTCAACCGGCTTGACTACGATGCCACCCACGAGGGCGGCATCTTCCCAGTGCACATCGAAACGAATCGCGATCCTGCCGTGGGGCACTGGCTGGAGCACGTGATCTGGATGATCCCCATTGCCCAACGCCCCGATGGCTACAATCCGCTGGGCGTGAAGAATCTCGACCCATCGTGGATCGCGCGCCTGGGCCAGTCCGGCAAGGATTGCTTTGACGCCATCGTCGCAATGGACGCGGGGGCCCTCGGCGCATCGATGAACGAGTGCATGCTCTGTTGGGAAGCGATTCTTCCAGACGTGGTCTACCATCACACGGTGAAGGTCGACCTGATGGGACTCTGGCGCTATTACGGGTGGCGCTATCCCGGCGCAATGTATTCGGGATGCGGAGGCGGGTATATGTATGTCGTCTCCGAAGAACCCGTCCCCGGCGGTTTCCAGGTGCGAGTTCGGCTGGACTGAGACTGCCGTCTGACGCACCTTCCGCCGCAGTTCGTTGAGAAGGTACACCGAGTCTTCGGCGAGTCAGGCCGGGCATGGCTACCCACCCTGCCCGGCCTGTTGGCTCGTAGTCGTGGGCAGTGAGATCTCGTCGAGAGCGTTCCCTGTCCCACGATAAGCTTGAACTACATCGAGCTCACGGCCACGCTCTCCTGAGCGATGGTGGGTATCAGGGCGTTGAGCGGGTGCAGCTCCCCGTTCGACTTCTCGGCAACTGGCTCCAGCCGTGGTCAACGCCCCTCACCTGGCTGTGGTATACTCTCTTCGACACCCCAGCCATGGAAAGGATCCGCCACAGTGGTACCGTACCGCATCGTCGATCGACCGGCCTTCACGGTTGCTGGTCGCAGCACCTGGATCGGAGGCCCGGACAACGAGCTATTTGGACGCTTCTGGGCACAGTGCCAGTCCGATGGGACGTTCGACCGCTTCCAGGCATTGACAGCGATGTCTCCGGGTCCGCAAACGCAGGGCCACGTCCTGGGGATCTCCCGTGTGGAAGCCGACCCCACCCATCGTGAGTTCACCTTCCTGATTGGAGTCGAGGTACCCGTGGATGCTGATACGGGCGAACTCGAGCGGGTCACCGTCCCGGCTTGCCGCTGGGCCGTTTTTGAGGCCCGCGGTCCGGTACCCGAGGCCCTCGTCGCCGCCGAGATAGTCGCGTTCATGGAGTGGCTGCCCACCTCTGGCTATGTCCACGCCCGCGCGCCCGAGATGGAGGTCTATCCCCCTTCCCCCGATGGCCAGCCCTACTGCGAGTTCTGGCTGCCGGTGGCACCTCCCGGCGAAAGTCCGACCGGACAGGAGTCAGGCTAAAGCACCACCCAGGGCTTGGGTTCAGATCAACTCAGGTCCAACGAACATCCCTCGTCAGGAAAACGATGCCTCAGTCAGCGCCCCCCAGTCTTGCCCGTGGGTATGCCGCAGCGCTCGGAGCAGCGGCAGTCCTGTCGACGACTGCGATCTTCATCCGCCACCTGACCGTCACCTATGCCATTCCGGCGCTCGTGCTGGCCATCTGTCTTCGTCGTTGTGACGCTCCTGCCGATCCTGCTGATCTTCCGGCCGGTTCTGCTGCGGCCGGGACGTCGCCACATTGCCTTCCTGGCGGTCTACGGCGTCGTGCTCGCGACCTTCAACGCGATGTGGACGCTCTCGGTGGCCTACAACGGCGCGGCCGTCGCTACGGTGATGGCCTACTGCTCCGCCGCATTCACGGCGCTGTTGGGATGGTGGCTGCTCAAAGAAGAGCTGGACTGGGGCAAGGTAGGAGCGATCGTCCTGAGCCTGGGAGGATGCGTCCTGGTCGCAGGGGCCCTGGACCCATCCGTGTGGCGAATGAACCCGC
>JAKJAE010000296.1 GCA_022707665.1 Chloroflexota bacterium | reverse complement strand
GGCAGTGCCACCACAGGCTGTTGCAATCGCGCCAGCCGTTGCCAGCGTTGACACATAGAGAAACTCACGTCGCGTGATCTTCCGTCGCTCGCTCATAGCTTCATCTCCTCCTCAGGAATAGCTCCGCACACAACAACCTCGGACTCCAGCCATCGAATCTCCACCTGCTTGGGTATCGCGTCGATCGTTCACCTCCTCGCTATGACATCGTTACCACAACCTACGACACGAAGAGTAGATAGTGCTAACGCCATGGCAATCCTAGCCTCGGTTCTATGGCGCTCACAGAAGCGCGCGCCATAGATACACCAAGCCCAGGAGTACACCCTCGATAACAAACACTCCAGCGATAGCTCGAACGCGCAGTTGGTGCCCAACCTTGCGCCTGAAGATCTCCTCTGAGACAACCAAGAAGATCAACCAGATAATCCCAAGGAATAAAAACCCAAACTTATCGATCGCACTGAATGCCCAATGGTTGATAGTAGCCGACTTCTGAGGCAGATCGACGAGGAACAGAAGCCGCATCTGCAACACCAACCACAGACTTAGCGCTGCGGACATCAGCCAAAGCCCGTATGCCAGAGCCATGGACAACGCCGTAGGGGCCTTACCCCTTGTCTCAGCCATCAATCAATGATCTCCGATCTCTTCCACTGACAGCAACTCCACCTATAGTCCCTGACCCACGACACTGCCCGGATTATGGCCGGGCACAGACCTGGGCTAACACAGGCGTGCGGATGCGGGCTCCCTCAATGAAAGCGTTAGTGTACTAAAGGTGTTCCTGCACCAGCCTATCTGAGGATTGGGCAAGCGAGTCATCTCCAGGCCGGGCACTTGCTCTAGACCGGACACCTTGGCTATGTCCATTCTGGTCACAATAGCCACAGTATAGCACAGGTTACTTTAGGATGTCAACCGAACCAAATAGATCATATACCAGCATTGTTCGATCGGCAAGTAGGAGCTAGGCCAAGATCATGCCTTAACAGTCACGTTGCACGGGTGCGATTAGCCAAAGTGCAACCGCAATGCACGCCCATCTACGGCGATCACCATCTCTTCAGCGGGTAGCTCTGCAATGCCGTAGGGGCTATCGAAGTGACGGCTTCCCCCTACGGGCTCCACCGTACCGTTGCAATCGAAAGCCAGCGCGTCGCCGCGTAACGAGGTATAGCGCACGGAGAGTTCATCAAATGTCAGGGGTTGCCCAAGCACGGCAGCCTGGAAGTCCAGGAATGTACCATCTTGTGCGGCACGTCCCATCTGGCATAACCAGACATTGTGTTGCCCATAGGATCGCACCTCATGGCGGGCGTGCATGCCCGTCTCGAGCAAAGCAATCCCCCGTGCCGCAGTGAGGGCAAGGTAGCCATTGTCCTTCTGGGCAAAAGCCCACCCGTCACGGATCGCGTAAGCGTCGAAGGTGTAGGTCGGGAAATAGGCGTGGGTCAGCCCCAACCAGTCATCGTCCGGGAGCGCGTAGACTGCGATGAGAACATCCTGCCATTGGGCCACCCGGGGCAGAACCCCATTGCCACGCCAGTAGTTGGGACGGCGCGCCGGGTCGACAGAAGAACACGCCGGGTGGTTGGTAAAGACAACCGCAGCAGACCCAAGCGTGGCCTGCCAGACGTGCTCCCGGTCACCGGGAGTTCCAGGGCGATAGTCTTGCACCGAACTCAGCATCGTATCAGGTGTACGGTACATAACCGTGTTAACGGCTTCAGCTTCAGACACGGTTGGACTGACGACGAGGCCGGGCGCGTGCCGTTCGCTGCTCCACAAACCGTCGGGAAGTGCCTTGGCAACGTCCTGGATGATCAGCGGGAAACCGTAGTCATCGGCGCAGGCGAGGCTCACATAACCCATCGTCTGGCTGTTGAACGTTCCCATGCCCCACATCAACCGACCGATGCCCGAAGTAGCGTTCAGCATACCGTGAAGGAGCTCGGGGACCTCGGCCACGGCGTGGGCCGAAGCCAGGCAACCTTTGAAGGAGTTGAGTGCCAAACCATAGAGGGTCTTGTCTAGGAGGGCCGTAGCCATCTCAAACAGCTCGTCGTCGTCAACCAACTCGACGAGATGGATCAGCCCCGCAACGATTTCAGCAAAGACGCTTCCGGAGTCCCATGCAGAGAAGCCCCCCATCGCGCGCACTCTTAGCCACCGCATCGCAGACTGCCGCCCTCGCTCGCGATGCCATGCCCCGGTCTGGCCTGACGCCGGGAAAACGCGATCGGCAAAGTGCTGACCCGCCAGCGTCTCACACACATACAGAAGCAGACTGTCCGACTCTGCGTCGAGTGTCAGATCGCCCTCGGGCTCTGAGGCTGGATGATCATAGCTATAGCCAACAATCGCTTCCTCCAAGGGAACGCGCAATGAATCAGGGAACGAGGCGTTCGCGCCGAAACGAATCTGTATGCCCAACAACCCAAGGAGCTCACGAGCACTGCTTGAGTGCTGTGCCTTCACACGATCGACAGCGCGCAAGATCACCGGCGGCTCGACGACAGACCACCAACTGATCGCCATTTTCGCCATCTCAGCGTACACGTCGTCGGGGTAACGCGCCGCTTGCTTGAGCGCCTCAGAACGCCGTTCCAGCAGGTCCCCATAGGGAGCATCCGAGTGGCGATTGTTGTCCAGACCCCAGAACGGCAAGACACGGGTCGCCCACATTTTCTGGTTCACGTACTCATCGGTCGTGGGTGTCAGGACGACGTTGTAGAAACGCTCAGGGTAGCTGTAGGCCTGTCCCAACGTCGCGTCATGATCCTTGACTGGTCGCGGCCCGACCTCAGCTTCAGCGAAGGTCTCGCCGTTTCGGGCCTGGAGCTGAAGGGCAAACCCTCTCGCCCAACGCCCGATAACCGGATCAAACTGAATGAAGATACGATCGAAACGTTCGTACACTGTCTGGTTGAGACGGGCAGCCTCGAACGTACGCTCAAGCTCCCTACGCCGCCGGACCGGGGTAATCGTCGTTGGGATAGCGACAGCCGCGCCCCGTGGAGGCACCTCAATCGACCTGGATGGCGACACGACGCGAAGGGCGATCGCGAAAGTACACGCACCCGACGCAACGCGCGCAAAGCGTACCAGGATCGCGTTGCGGCCAACAGAGAACGGCACAGAGAAGGAGATAGTCTGCATTCCCTGGTCAACCGCGCCGTGATGATACGCATGCCGACCGTTGATCCACACGTCCACGGGGCCGAATGCCGTAAGCAGCAACGTGACGTCCTGGTCGGAAGGCACATCCACCTGGGTATAGGCCCAAGCGCGCACGAGCTGACGAACCGGCGATACTATGCTCAGGTCAATGAAGTGATCTTCCTGGGTGCGGTGATAGGCCCAGACCCCTTCATAGTCTCCGATCATCACCTTGTGGCCAAGGAACCTGGACCACTCGGCTGGCTCTTCCGTAAGGCCGGTCTCCTGCTGCGTCTCGATCTGCCCGAGGGTCTCCTTGCCGCTTTGGCCATCCCAGCTATCACCTTCCAGAGGGATCTGCTGTGGGCCAGCAACGAGCCAGTTGTGGATGTAGCCATCGACGAGGTCGTAGCGGAGATACGAGAGTTCCATTGAAGTTTCGCTCCTTTTCGTCCAACACGCCCGTTACCGGGTCGTGGGCGCCAGTGAGTGCACGCGCGGTGAGAATCACAGTACCATGGAATCGATTCTCGGGCAATCCATTCGCTTGCCTTGTGGAACCTGTCGTCGATACTCAGGGACGTAACGCACAACGGTGCCAATCCCTACCGGCGGAGGCGCAAGGATGCAGTACGCAGCCCCCAGCACAACGGCTCACCTTTCCCTGGCCGATGTCATCGTACGCCTGAGCCAGCACCCCTTGGCCCAGACCAGGCGGCTATCCCGGTCGGACAATCCCCTCTATGTGACAACGGCCGAGATGCGTATGGCAGTCTATGGACACACGGATCTCTGGCACGGGTACTTCACGCTGCGTAAGCCGGTCTGGACGGGTGACAAGGCAGCAGTGGCCTATCTGCAGCGGGAGGACCCGGCGTTTCTTGAGGCCTTCCGCCGGTTCGTTGTAGCCAATTCGGTCGAAGACAAGCTGCTTGCCTATGAGCACGCAGCGAGGCTGGCGACGCCTGCCGTAGGCGGGCTCTGGCCCCTGGACGCCACGGCGATGAACGTGGACCAAGGTCTGGAGATCTGGAACGCACTCGTCGGGGCATAGGCATAGTGATGACATCGCCGCGCACAGAGTGCCCGCAGCCTGGCCATTC
>JAKJAE010000295.1 GCA_022707665.1 Chloroflexota bacterium | reverse complement strand
CCGCCACTATGAGGCCGATCAATCCCCAAAATGATGCGCAAGCCCGTGACTACTGTGCCTAATGCTACACCAAGAAGCAAACCACGCATACTGCCCGTTGAGACCGCTCCCACAAAACGCATGCCCGTTTCGAGGATCCCCGGATAGATAAGCGGCACCGTCGTCAAGAGCACAAGCAGCGCCACCAGCAGGAACAGAACACCGTTGAAGCGACGCCGGGTCCGCAAAAGGCGCGCCCCTGCCAGCACCAGGGTCACTGCCGTCAATGCCAGCAGCGCGGACTGTCCGGGGACCAACACACTGTCAATGACAGCCTTCGCCACAGTGCCCTCCGGCCCCTGAAGCAGGACCACGACGAAGGTAGCCAGTGCTGAGAGCAGGAGGATCAAGCTGGCAAACCGCTGTTTGGCCTGCCGTGACACTAGACGGCCAAAGTGCACACGAAGCACGTTGGCAAAGGCCAGGACCATAGCGAAAGCAGCAACGATCGCGGCGCCATGCAGAACGTCCACCCGGATGGATGCGAGCATTGGAACAGGCAGTAGACCGCCGAGCAAGACAAGCAGGCCGACGATGACCGCGACAAGGGTGGGCAGGAACCATCGGATCATACGCTAACCTCCAAGCCCAAGCAGCGATGCCGCGGTGACCACCAGGATGCCAGCAATGACCAACCAGCGCAGGATGTCCTGAGTAACCAGACCCGCCCAAAAACCCGAACGGCCAGTAGCCTCGGCACCACCGGAGAATAGCTCCTCACCGATAGCGATATGCTTCACCCCAAGTGTGGGATAAAGCGCCGCAGCGCCCTGGAGCGAGGTTGTTCCACCATAGAGGGTTACGTTCCTGGCCTCAGCCGCGTGCGTCAGCAGACTGATCTCCTGGTCGAAGCACCCGAGGTTGATACTTGCACCCAACGATTGATCGCTGGTGAGGGTCGCTGCCATCGCTGCGTAGGCGATGGGTGAGGGTGCGACATACTGTACGGCGCCGAACCGGTAACTCTCCGCGTTTCCCAGTCGAGCATACCCATCACGCACCTGGTTCTCGGCCAGTAGATAGAGTGTGGGATCGCCCGCGGTCACAAATGGGGGCGTATCATAGGTGGCCGAGAGCTCCGTGAGCGCACTCAGCCCTTGCAGCGCTGCGACGGAGACCATGCCCTGCTCACCCAGAATGCCGCCGCTGCCCAAGGCCACGTGAATTGCGCGGCCCTCCTCAGCGACGCGGCCCACTTCGTTTGGAAGAGCCTTGAACAATGGCACGATCGTCTCGTCGTGGGTCTTTCGCCTCTGATAGATCCCTGCGACAGCCAGGGCAATAGCACCTATGAAGGCCAGACCCAGCGCTATCAGTTGGTTGGCCACACTCACGCTCCTTTGGTTGAATCGAGGCCGGGCACGCCCTCGGCAAGATAGGCCCGGAGGGCCGCCAGGGCTTCAGGATCTTCGAGGCTTTCGGCTACAGGGGCAAGAGTCTCCGCGCCGAACAGTGGTGTGACCATCCAGAGGATCTGACTGCCAACGAAGCCCCACACCCGCAAGAGATCCACAGCCACGCTGGCAACGTCACCAAGTCCGCGGGCCCGCAAATGATCAGCCCAGCGCATCAGGGTTACCGGGAGGCACACATCACGTTCCACTCGACGTCCTTGTCACGCGTTCAGGGAGTACCGGGTAACACCGTGCTCACAACGGTCGGGACCGAAGCCCGCACATTGGTATTGCAGAATGTGAGAGCTTTCTCAGTATAGCACGGTTTGAGAACCGTGTAAAGCAACCTGAATCCTAACTAAAGAAGATTGCACGCCGCCTCTGCAACGCTATACTACCCTCGATTAGCAGACAGTTGTGAGGGACTTCGTTGCGCATCCTGATGCTTTCCAAAGCCTGCATTGTCGGCACCTATCAACATAAGCTAGAGGCGATGGCCCGGCTGGCGCCCGACATGGCGCTCACGGTGATTGTGCCGCCCCTCTGGAGGGACGAACGCGGCATAACGCGCCTGGAAAGAGCGCACACTGAAGGATACCAGCTCATGGTCCTGCCCATGGCGCTGAACGGGTCGTATCATCTGCACATCTATCCACGCCTGGCACACGCCATCCGCGAGATACGACCCGATGTAGTGCATATCGATGAGGAACCCTATAACCTGGCAACGCTCCATGCTAATGTGCTCTCGCGCCGGGCAGGCGCCAGAACGCTATGGTTCTCGTGGCAGAACCTGACACGGACCTACCCGATTCCGTTCTCATGGATAGAGCGCTACAACCTGGACCACGTCGACCATGCTATTGTGGGCAGTCAGACATCGGCCCGGGTCTGGCGAGAGAAAGGGTATACAGGTGCGCTTACGGTCATCCCTCAGTTTGGTGTGGATCCCGACGTCTTCTCGCCGCCCCCTGCGCCGCGTCAAGATGCGCCGGTGCACATTGCCTACGTTGGTCGTTTCGTGCCGGAGAAGGGCATCGACGTTCTGCTCGAGGCGCTGGCTACGCTCAAGGGCCCCTGGCATGCGACGTTCCTGGGAAGCGGTCCCATGGAGGCACCGCTTCGCGAGCGTGCCAGATCACTGGGGCTCCTGGAGAGCGTTGCGTTTGCGCCCTGGTCATCCTCGACCGAGATGCCGGACTTCTACCGGACCGTGGACGTGCTCGTGCTTCCCTCGCGCCGCCGCCCCAACTGGACTGAACAGTTCGGCCGAGTCCTGATCGAGGCCATGGCATGTGGGGTGGTGGTCGTAGGATCGGACACGGGGGAGATTCCGCACGTTATCGGTGATGCCGGGCGGGTCTTTGCCGAAGCCGATGCCGATGCACTGAGAGCGATTCTGGATACCCTTGTCCAGGATCCGGCGCTGCGTCGTGACCTCGGGGCGCGAGGACGCGCGCGCGTCCTGACCACGTACACTCAGGACGAGGTTGCCCGGGCCACGCTAAGCGTCTATCGTGCGATGTGAGCCATCGTGCGATATTAGCCAGAGGACACTGAGATGCGCCTACCACCGGTCCGTGCGTGGATTACCCTGTTGCGCTCACGCGCCACCTATCTCCTGGCGGGAAGCTACCGGCATTTTGGGAACAAATACCATCTGCTGTCGGAATACGAACACGCGGTGGAAGCTTTTGGCCGCGCAATCGACCTCGATCCGTCCTTTGCGCGCGCCTACATGGAGCGGGGGATTCTATACTGGCGTGAGATTGACCACCCGCGGCGTGCGATCCTCGATCTGACAAGGGCCTACGAACTCGACCCGACGTTGATCGAGGCTCGATTCAACCGGGGAATCGCCCACCAAGAGCTTCGCGAATACAACGAGGCCGTGGAGGATTTCGAAGCTTACCTGGCTCAAGGTGATCATCCCCACTGGCGCGAGTATGCCGAGAGCATGCTCCGCGAGCTCGCCGAGTGGGTCGATACTACGCCAGATCGTCTGACAACCGCAGGCGGGACGACAGCACCAGACGAGCCCGCGCCGGAGGGGACGGCATTGGGCGGGTCCAGAGGTCAGTAACCTGTGAGTAACCCCCGATCGGGCGCATCGGTCATCACCGCACCGAGGAGGCGCACACGGAACCGCTCCAGCAGTTCCTTGGCCTGTTCCACACGATCGCGGCGCGTGTGACCGGTACGCACGACCAGCAACAATCCGTCGGTCTGTGCCGCCAGAACCGCAGCATCCACCGCCACCGTCACGGGAGGGGACTGGAACACCACAACATCGACCATGGACTTGAGACTGTCGAGTAGGGCCGCCATCTTGTTCGACCCGAGGATGTCTGCGGGATTGGGAGGCAAGGCACCACTCGGAAGGAGCGAGAGGCCAGGAACGCCTGTTGGAGCCAAGGGGATACCAACGTCCTCTTTGGCATTCACGAGGAGCGTCGTCACTCCCGGCTCCTGAGGAACGTTGAACAGCGTGTGCAGCGTTGGGCGGCGCAGGTCGGCATCGACCAGACAGACCTGTTTGCCGGACTGGGCAATGACAACGGCGAGGTTGGCCGCGACGTTGGCATCAAGGCCTTCCGTCGCGGGTGGTGCAACGACAAAACATGAAAGATCGCGGTCCAGGCTGGTGAAGGCAAGGTTCATTCGGAGAGCTCGATAGGCCTCAGCCGCCGGACTCCTAGGATCTCGCAGGGTAACCAGGTTCACGTCCATCCATCACTCCTTGATACTACAGGCATCACCTTGATCCGGAGGACTTGGGCACCGGCGGGATTACGCCAATCAGGGTTAGGCCGGTTTCAGCCTCGACCGTGCGCGGATCACGCAGG